>DAOMPU010000281.1:0-3752 GCA_035444925.1 Terricaulis sp.
GAGCTGCGCGGCGCCGTGGCGTGCGCGCGCAAGGCCGGCGCGGGCGTGGGGCTCGCGCCCACCTTGGGCGCGCTGCATCAAGGGCATCTTTCACTGGTCCGTGCGGCCAAAGCGCGGTGCGGCTTCGCTGTCGCCACCCTGTTCGTGAACCCGCGCCAGTTCGCGCCGAACGAGGATTTCGAGCGCTACCCGCGCGATGAAGCCGGCGACGCCGCCCTACTCGCCGGCGCGGGCTGTGATCTGCTGTTCGCGCCCGAGCGCGCGGCGATGTACCCGCCAGGCTTTACGACAAGCATCGCCGTGGCGGACGTTTCGGCGCCGCTTGAGGGCGAGATGCGCCCGCACTTCTTTGGCGGCGTCGCCACCGTGGTGGCGAAGCTGTTGCTGCAAGCGGGCCCGGACGCGGCATTCTTTGGCGAGAAGGATTATCAGCAGCTTCTAGTGATCAAGCGCATGGCGCGCGATCTTGATATGCCCGCCGAGATCGTCGGCTGCCCCACCGTGCGCGAGCATGACGGCTTGGCGATGTCCTCGCGCAATGCGTACCTCACGGCCGACGAACGCCGCATCGCCGCGCGGCTCAATATGGTGCTGCACGAAACCATCAAGGCCGTGCGCGCGGGCGAGTCGATCGCGCACGCGGAAGCCGATGCAGCGCGGCATCTCTTGGCGGCAGGCTTCGCGAGCGTGGATTATGTTGCGCTGCGCGATACTGAAACACTCGCTACACTTACTGATCTTACGCGCCCCGCACGCATTCTAGCCGCGGCTTGGCTGGGCAAAACCCGCCTCATCGACAACATGGCCGTTTAGACAGTTTACGCGACGCCGCACATGCGAGCGTTGCTTTGCTGCACGCCTCAAACGCCGAAGGCGAGTCTGACGCGGAAATCAGGCATAATTTCCCCGTGTGGGGGTTATGAACGGCTCTGCGCCGCCTCACTGGTAAGCTTAATCTCGGCACGCGCGCAAAGACGCGCGGCCAGGCAAATACGGGGAGAATGGGTATGGGTTTCAGCCGCAAAACGCTGCTGTCGGCAGCCAGCGCGCTCGCCATCGCGATGATCGCGCCGGGCGTTGCATTCGCACAAAATCAGTCTGACGAAATCATCGTCACCGCCACCAAGCGCGAGGTCTCGATCCAGGATGTGCCGTTCTCGGTGAACGCGCAGACGCAGGAAGACATCGAGCGCTCGGGCGCGACGACGCTGGAAGATCTCTCGCGCAATGTCGCGGGCATGGCGATCCAGAATTTGGGGCCAGGGCAAAGCCAGGTCGCGCTGCGCGGCGTCTCGGCCGGCCAGATCGTGCGCGACCAGCCGGGCGTGAAAGAGCAAGTGGGCGTCTATCTCGATGAAAGCGTGATCTCGCTTTCGCTGTTTACGCCCGACTTTGACCTGTTCGACTTGAACCGCGTGGAAACGCTGCGCGGGCCGCAGGGCACGCTGTTCGGCTCAGGCTCTGTCGGCGGCACGGTGCGCTACATCACCAATCAGCCGGTGATCGGCGAGTTCTCAGGCTCGATCGAAGGCAACGTCAGTATCGTCGAGGAAGACGATATGGGCGGCCATGTGAAAGGCATGATCAACCTGCCGGTCACCGATCAAGCCGCGCTGCGCCTGGTTGGCTATTACACCGAATATGCCGGCTTCATCGATGCGCGCCGCCCCGGCGGGGCGGTGAGCGAGAACGTCAATGACGGCCAGCGCATGGGCCTGCGCGCCTCGATGCTGCTGGAGCCGACCAACGCGCTCTCGATCACGCCGCGCATCGTCTATCAGAAGGTCGAGGTCAACGGCTTCAACCGCCAGGAAGTCTTCAATCTGTTCGCCAACCCCTATCTCACCACGCCGATCTCGATGGGCGAACGTGAACAATTCCTGCTGCTGGACGAAGAGTTCAAGGACGAAACCCTGCTCGCTGATCTGACGATCAATTACGACATGGGGAACGTCCTGCTGACCTCGATCACCAGCTACGTTTCGCGCAACATTCTTGTTGGCCGCGACGCGAGCGCGCTGAGCGGCTCGGTTTCTGTCGATCTTGGCTTTCCGGATGCGGCGGTGTCGCTCCCGTCGAATCTGCGCGACAATACCGACCTGACGCAATTCACGCAGGAAGTGCGCCTTACCTCCACCCACGAAGGGCCGTTCCAATGGCTGGTGGGCGCATTCTATTCGAGCGTGCAGCGCGACTATCTGCAGCGCCTGCCCACGCCCGGCTATGACGCCTATACCGACGCCACGCTCGGCGCCGGCACTTCGGCGGCGGTGGCCAACGGGTTCGGGCCGGATTCGCCCTATAATTCGTATCTGCCCTACGACATCCAGCAGACGGCGATCTTCGGCGAAGCCAGCTACGAATTCTTCGATCGCCTCACCATCACGGCGGGGGCGCGCTATTACAGCTTCGATGAAGAGCGCAAGTTCGTCTCGGGCGGGCTGTTCGCCAATGGCGACAACCGCCAGGATTCGACGCAATCGAACGGCATCACGCCGCGCGTGATGGCGAGTTATGAAGTCAACGACGCGCTGCGGCTCAATATCCAAGCCAGCCAAGGCTTCCGCCTCGGCGGGGTGAACGATCCGCTCAACCTGCCGCTCTGCACGCCCGACGACGAGCTAATCTTCGGCGGCTTCCAGGATTATGACGACGAGACCTCGTGGAACTACGAAGCCGGCGCGAAATTCTCGCGCGGAAATCTGACGTTCAACGCGGCGCTGTTCCACAACGAGATCGAAGACCTGCAGGTCACGCTCGACGCGGGCTCCTGCTCGTCGCGGATTTCGTTCAACGTGCCGAAGGCCCACGCCACCGGCATCGAGATCGAAACCGCCTGGACGCCGATTTCGGGCCTCGAACTTTCGTTCGCCGGCAGCTGGGTGGAGGCCGAATTCGACTCCACCGTGCGCGACGGCAACAACAACGTGATCGGCGGCATCGAAAGCGGCAATCGCCTGGCTTCCGTGCCGGAGTATCAGCTCTCGGCGACGGCGGCGTATTACATGCCGATCAATTTCATGGGCCCGACGACCGAAGCGTTCGCCGCGCTTTCGGTGCAGCACGTGGGCAGCCGCTACACCCAGCCCAGCGATCAGGTGAACAATCCGCGCAATTTCGTTTCCGGCCTGCCCTATGGCGGCGCGACGGGGAACGAGATCACCAGCGTCGATCTCGAACTCGATCCCTACACGGTGCTCAATTTCAATGCGGGCGTGCAGAATGATGATTGGGCGCTGATCTTCTACGTCAACAATTTGACCGACGAGAACGCCGAGCTTTCGTTCGACCGCGAACGCGGCGGGCGCGCGCGCCTTGCCTACCATGTGGGCCAGCCGCGCACGGTGGGCTTCACGGTGCGCCGCAACTTCTAACACCTGCCGCACGCAGGTCGCCCTTGGGGCCGCTAGGGAAACCTGGCGGCCCTTTTTCTTGGCCGCTTCTGCGCTAAGCTTCACGCATGAGCTGGGAAGACGAGATCAACGAGAAACGCCGGCGCGAGAAGCTGGCCGAGCAAATGGGCGGCGCGGACCGCGTGGCGCGGCAGAAAGCCAGCGGCAAGCTGAACGTGCGCGAGCGCGTGGCGGCATTGGCCGATCCCGGCAGCTTCCACGAGATCGGCAAGATCGCGGGCAAGGCCAGCTATGGCAAAGATAATGAACTTGAGAGCTTCCGCGCCTCCCCCTTCGTGGTGGGGCGCGCGCTGATCAACGGCAAGCCGGCGATGCTGCAGGCCGATGATTTCACCGTGC
>DAOMPU010000282.1:0-2891 GCA_035444925.1 Terricaulis sp.
GCCGCCCGCCGCACGCGGGCCGTCCGGGAAAACGTGGCCCTGGTGGCTGTCGCAGCGCGCGCAGCGGGTCTCGATCCGGCGCATGCCGTAGGAATTGTCCTCGATGGCGACCACGTGCTTGGGGTCGAACGGGGTGTGGAAGCTGGGCCAGCCGGTGCCGCTTTCGAACTTCGTGTCCTGGCGAAACAGCGGCAGCCCGCACAGGCGGCAGCAATACACGCCCGGCCTTTTCTGGTTCAGCAGCCCGCCGCAAAATGGCGCTTCTGTGCCGTGGTGCAGCAGCACCCGCCGTTCTTCTTCGTCGAGCCCGGCCTCAAGGCGCGCGCGCTCGCTGGAATTGGGCGGAGTAAGATCGAAACCGGACGGGGATTTGCTCATGCCTTTAGTTTGGGGAGCGCGCAGCGCTTCGTCCAGGCCAGGCTATTTCACGCTTTCGCGTTCGCCGTAGAGATCGCGCAGCTGCGCCATCAGGCTCTGCGCGCCCGATTGGATCTGCGCGTCGCTGAACTTGCCGCGCAATTGGCGCACGGCGTCCGTCAGCCCCTTCGGGGCGATCGCCAGCTTTTTGCGGTGCTTCTTGGCGATATGCTCGACCAGCAGATCGGCCTTTTCCTGTGCGGGCGCGATGATCGGCTTCAGGGTTTTTTCCAATGCCCGCACCAGCGGGTCGCCGGCGGGCTTGGCGCGCTTTTTTGTGGGCGCGATCGCCGCCAGCAGCGTGCGATCGCTTTCGGCGCGGATCAAGGCGAAAGCGGCCTTGAGCTCGCGCGGGGGGCGCTTGCGCAGCGCCGCGCGCAGCGTTTTGGCCTGCTCCGGGCTCAGCTTCATGGCGCGCTCCGGCGCAGGATCGCGGCCGCCGCGCGCGCCAGCGATTCTTTCGTCGGGCGCCCGCCCACGCGCATCATGGCTGTGACATTGATCGGATTGGCCGCAAACCGATCGCTCGGCGTTGAGCGCAGCACCGCCGAGTATGGGACTTCCTCAGGCAGCAACGCGCCGCTGAAGAAGGGCGCGGCGGCGATCTCGGCGCGTGTGATCGCGTCCGCGTCGCCGGTTTCGCCTGATCTGGTGCGGTCGTTCACGCCGTTCAGCAGGACCGAGAATTCCGCGCTGCGCAAGGGCCTTCCCCTGACTTCGCGCACCACGTGCTCAAGCATGTTGAGCCCGGTAAGAGAATATTTCTCCGGCCGCACGGGGGCGATGATGTGGTCCGCCGTGGTGATGGCCAGGCGCGTCAGGAACGTCGCGCATGGGTTGGAATCGATAATCACCGCGTCCGAGCGCGCGCGCAGTGCGGCCACCAGCGCGCGAAAGCGCATGAACGCTTCGGCTTTGTCGCGATCGGAGCGGGTGTCGAGCGTGTATTCGAACAGGCGCTCATCGCCGGCGATCAACTCAAAGTTGGGGCGCTTTTTCTTATCCTTGCCTTCCTTGGCGCGGTTGAGCGGCACTGCCACCGCGCCAAAATCGGCCGGGTCGAGCGCGTGTTCGCCGCGCCGGTTCAGCACGCCGTACAGCGTATGGCCGCGGTCGCGCACGCGGTGGCGCTCGCCCGGCGAGAGGAAATATTGCGTCAGATTATGCTGCGGATCGAGATCGATGAAGCTGATCGAACGCTTGTCCGCCAAGTGCGCGGCGGCGAACAAATTGGCCGCCAGCACGGTTTTGCCGACGCCGCCCTTGATGTTCAGCATGGCCAGCACGCGCCCTTGGCCGCGCGCGCCGCGTGCGGCGTCGGAAAGACGCGCCAGCGTCTCGGCGCTGACGTGCGGGCCGGCGCGCAGATCGATCGCCTGCGTCAGATCAAGCGTGGATTCGATCCAGCTCTCCGCCGGCGCATCCTCGGCGAGCACACTGACGATTGCGCGCCCGTTGTTGAGAGCGATCGCCACCTCGCGCTGCAGCGCCGCGCTGGCCGCCGCCGCGCGCGATGCGATCAGAACAAACACGCTCGCGCCTGCGATCGCCTGGATCAGCGCGGCGCGATTTTCGTCTGCACGCAATTCGGCGCTTGCGCGCGCGACATGCCAGCCGCTCCGCTCCAGCTCGGCGGCGGCTTGCAAGGCGGCGGCTTCGTCCGCCTGCTCGAACGCGAGGTATGCTTCGCTGGCCATTTTTCCCCGTTTCCACCCCGACTTAGACGACCCTAATGGGGCGCATTACGCCTTGGCAATGCGGCCAGCGCGATCGTTTGATGGCGCGCGTCAGCGTCCTTGGCCAGCATGGAACCAAGGCTGATCCACCAAATTGGGTATGCGATGACCGATCCGATCCTACTCGACACCTTCTCGCGGCTGGCGATGGCGCTTGGGATCGGCTTCCTGGTCGGGGTTGAGCGCGGCTGGCGCCATCGCGATGCGCCCGATGGCGCGCGCGCCGCGGGATTGCGCACGCATGCCGTCATCGGGCTGAGCGGGGGATTTGTCGGCCTGATGCTGCCCGCGATTGGCCAATTGGGCTTTGCGGCTTTGACGCTGGCCTTCGCGGCCGCCTTCATCACTTTTAAAGTGCGCGAAAGCCAGCACGACCAAGACCTTTCGGTGACGGGCACCATCGCTGGGCTCTTGGTCTATGCGTTGGGCGTTTATGCGATGTGGGGCGATCTGCGCGTCGCGGCGGCCGTGGGCGTGGCGCTGGTGGGGCTGCTGGCGTTCAAGGACGCGCTGCATGCCTGGCTCGATACGCTCACCTGGAAGGAATTGCGCTCGGCGCTGCTGATCCTCGCGGCGACCGCGATCGCGTTGCCGCTATTGCCTGACCGCGCGATCGATCCGTGGGGCGTCATCAATCCGCGGGAGCTTTGGCTGCTGACCATTCTGGTCGCGGGGGCCTCGTTCGCGGGCTACGTCGCGGTGCGCGTTCTGGGCGGCGACGTGGGGGTTTTGGCGGGC
>DAOMPU010000282.1:2965-3747 GCA_035444925.1 Terricaulis sp.
ACTCGGCCGGCGCGTGCGCAAGCAGGAGACGCACGCCGCGGTTGCGGCGGCGGCGGCGATGCTGGCGGCGGCTGTCAGCGTCGGGCGGGTGCTGGTTCTTGTCGCGGTGACGGCGGCGGTGGTCTTGCCTGAAGCGGGGCCGGCTCTGGCGGCGGCGCTTCTGGCGTTTGTGGCTGGGGCCTTTGGGCTACGCTTCTTCGATCCGGAGCAGGCGAAAGGCGATAGCGGGCAGAGTGTAAAAAGCCCGCTCGATCTGGTTTCTGTGGCGCAATTCGCGGTGTTTCTCGGAGCGGTGATCATCGTCGGTCGGCTCGTCGCCGACGAATTCGGCCAAGCCGGGCTTTTGCCGTTCGCGGCCACGGCGGGGCTGGCGGACGTGGACGCGGTGGCGCTGGCGGCGGGCAGCCTGGTGCGCGGGGGCTTGGACGCCGCCTCGGGCGCGCACGCCGTGCTGGTGGCGGTGCTGATGAACACGCTCGCCAAGGGCGTGATCGGCGGCGTCGCGGGCGGGTGGCTCTATGCGGGGTATTATTTTCTCGCCGCCTTGGGCGCTGCGCTGACCGCGGCGGCGGTCTGGTGGCTGGCGACGCCGCTTCTGGCGCCTCTTTTCGGGTAAGAAACCTCGCCCAGCCCGGCCTGATCGGCTAAGCTCTGCCGCGATGCAGCAAAAATGGACCCCCGCAAGCTGGCGCGCCAAGCCCGCCAAGCACATCCCGACCGACTACCCGGACGCCGACGCGCTCACGCGCGTCGAGCAGACGTTGCGCTCCTATCCCCCGCTC
>DAOMPU010000283.1:0-2540 GCA_035444925.1 Terricaulis sp.
GGCGTTCAAGCTGATGGGCGCGGTGGCGCCGCACCTCTTGGCGCCGCCGGCGAATGTGCTGCGCGTCAGCCTGCATCCCGAAGGGCTCGCGCCGCTGATCCTCAACCCGTACGAATGGCGCGCGCATGTGTTTGCGCGCCTGGAGCGCCAGATCGCGGTGAGCGCGGATGCGGCTCTGATCGCGCTGCTGGATGAGCTGCGCGCTTATCCCGCGCCCGGCCCGCGCCCCGCGCCGATGCGCGAAATTCCGGTGCTGACCCCGCTGAAGCTGAAAACGCCCGCGGGCGTGCTTTCGCTATTCTCCGTCACCAGCGTTTTCGGCATGCCGCAGGATGTCACGCTTGATGAGCTGGCGATCGAGAGCTTCTTTCCCGCCGACGCGGAAAGCGCGGCGCTGCTGGCGGCGTTTTAGCGCAAACAATCCCTCCCCGCGTGCGGGGGGTATAGTGATCTCCTCCGGAAAATAAACAGCGTGCCGCGCGGACGGCGTGGTTTCGTCTGCTTGCGTCTGCGCCGAGCTCGAAATCGGTGTGCGTCACCCATTCGGTTTTCTACCGACACGATGCCATCTTTGCTTAAGGCTCGATCGACCCATCTTTGTTGCGGTTGTTGTGACCTTGATGGTCGCGGTCAGCGAATATGAGCAAAGCTGATGTTATCCCAAACGCTACGAGGGAGAGAACCGCCAGCCACACGATGGGATTACTCGGGTTGATATACGTCTCTGCTCTAAAAACCCGCCAAACCAGTTCGGCATTCAAGCTCAACAATGCAATGCCAAACAGGACTAAGTGTACTCTTAGGAGAACCCGGGGAGCGGTATGTTTTCGAGTTGCAGAGCCATCACCTAACTCGTGGATGATACCCACGAAGCAGCCAACGGACATCGCTGCTATGATAGTGTAATATGGCAGTCTAGGTAGGTGACCCATTATAGTCCATTGCCCAAAAACCAAAGAGATTGCGATGGCCAGTACATGAAACGCGATGAGCTTCTGCATACTAACACCCCCCCGCGAACGAGGCGGTGGCATCGATAGCAGGCCCTGCTAAAGTTTGACCGACTGCGTCTCTCACTGACGCTGGCGCAGGCAAAGCGAGCGTTCCAGCATTCAAAATCATCGCGGGGATAGCGCTAGGGTCGCCTGCGCCCGCCTGCAAGTATCTCCCGGCCATGCTAAAATTGTTCCTGTTGCAACAAAGCCTGTGCCAGTTGACATTAGCGCCGCAGCGCCGGGCGTTCCTAGTCCGCCAGTGCGGCGGCGCGAGCCTCTACCCCACCCGTCACGGAGCGAGCTCCGTGACACCCTCCCCTGAAGGGGAGGGATTGTCGCGTGGCGGACTTAGTTTGGCGGCGCGGTAGGGCGATCGTGCGCGTCGTCAATCGCGGGGCCGTTATCGGTGCTGGGCGTAAGGCCCGGTGCTTGCGCGGCCACGGATGGCGCAACGTCTGCACGAGGCGCAGGCGGCGCCGGCTCGGCGGCGCGCGGTTGCTCCTCCGCGCCTGTGCCGCAGCCGCCAAGGCTGAGCGCAAGCGCGGAGAGCCAAACGCGCAGCATGCGCTAGTGCGGCTTTCCAGCTTCGGTGAAGGCCCGCATCGTATCGCGCTGGGCCACGATGAAAGCCTTGCCCATCTGCCCGTAGGCGCGCGTCACTTCCAGCATCGGCGCCACGAACGCAGCGCCCGCGGCGGCGGAATCATGTTCCTTCGCCGCTTGCGCGGTTTCAGTGGGCGCGGCGTCGGCAACGGGCGCGGCGGAATCGGCGAAGGCCAGTATCGCGTCCTGCTGCGCGCGCAGGGCGGCGCGCATCCCGTCGGCGGTGGCGCGCCAAGCTTCAACGCCCATGCGCGTGGCGTGCAGGCTCGCCTGCATCGCGTTGGCGGGGTTGGCGAGCGCCCACCAATTCAAGGGGTTGAAGGCGGGAAAGGGCGCAAGGCCGATCCAGCTCATGCCGTCTGCGTAGGATTCACCAGCTTTGCGGGCGCGCGACATCACATCCTCCACGTTTCCCCCGCTTCGGACGGGCGTAGTGATGCGCCACGACGCGCGCGCGTTCAAGTTACGGTTGAGGCAAAGAAAAAAGCGCGGAGGTTTCCCTCCGCGCTCAATCCAAACCTAGCCCAAATTCAGCGTGTTATTGGCACGCCAAGCATTCTTCGTAATCGGTCTTTTCGACCATCTGCATGGCTTCGGGCGCGTCGGCCTTGCCTTCATCGCCGGCGAAGCCCGCGCGCTGCACGCTCTTGGAGCGGCAGTAGTAGAGCGATTTCACGCCGCGTTCCCACGCCATCCAGTGCAGCATGTGCAGATCCCACTTATCGACATCGCCCGGCAGGAAGATGTTGAGCGATTGGGATTGGCAGATCAGCGGCGTGCGATCGGCGGCAAGCTCGATGATCCAGCGCTGATCGATCTCGAACGCGGTTTTGAAGATGCTCTTTTCATCTTCGCTCAAGCAATCGAGATGCTGCACGCTGCCTTCGTTCTTCAGGATCGAAGACCACACGCTCTCGGTGTTCTTGCCTTTCTCTTCGAGCA
>DAOMPU010000283.1:2640-3741 GCA_035444925.1 Terricaulis sp.
GCGCGTTCCATTTCCGGCGGCGCGCGCTCGATGAAATCCTGCAGCACGTTGTCGAGGAAGCGGAAGATGTCTTCCATGAAGCCTTCTTCCTTCTCCCACTCCATGAACGTCTCGGCGTTCAGCGAGGAGAGGCAGCAGACGGCCGTGCGCTCGCGCCCGTTATGATCCATGCCGGTGTGCAGCATGATTTCCGAGCACAGATTGGATTGGCGCACTTTGAGGCCGAGCTTCTTCTGGTGGCTCGGCATCTGCTTGTTCACGGTGTCGGAGAAGATGATGTAGGGCTCGCCCGTTTGCAGGCGCATCTCGATGATCTTCTGCCACAGCTTGCGCGCGTTGACGTGCTTCAGCGCTTCGTCGTTCTTCGGGCTGCGCAGCGCGAAGGGCAGGTCATCGCGCACCGCGATCATGAATTCGTCGGTGATGTTGATGCCGTGGTGGAGGTTGAGGCTCTTGCGGTTGAAATCGCCGGCGGCCTTACGGATTTCGAGGAATTCCTCGATCTCCGGGTGATGCACGTCGAGATAAACGGCGGCCGAGCCGCGGCGCAGCGAGCCTTGGCTGATCGCCAGCGTGAGGCTGTCCATCACGCGCACGAACGGAATGATGCCGGAGGTCTGCCCGTTCTGGCCGACCTTTTCGCCAATGGAACGGACGCCGCCCCAATACGTGCCGATGCCCCCGCCATTGGAAGCGAGCCACACGTTTTCGTTCCACGTATCCATAATGCCGTCGAGGCTGTCGCCGACCGCATTCAAGAAGCACGAGATCGGCAAGCCGCGCTCGGCGCCGCCATTGGAAAGCACAGGCGTGGCCGGCATGAACCAGAGCTTGGAGATATAATCGTAGATGCGCTGCGCGTGGCCGATGTCATCGGCGAACGCGGTGGCGACGCGCGCGAACATATCTTGATAGGTTTCGCCGGGCAGCAGATAGCGATCGTTCAGAGTCGTCTTGCCGAATTCCGTCAGCAGCGCATCGCGGCTCGGATCCGTAACAACCTTCTCGACCACTTTCAGCGGACGCAGAGGCTTAGGTTTGCCGCGATGGACTTCGCCCATGCGGTGGACCCCCGCTTTTTCCGCTCGTGCCTGCATTTCT
>DAOMPU010000284.1:0-3738 GCA_035444925.1 Terricaulis sp.
TGAAAGCCCGCCACCGGGCTTGCCGGGTCGTGCGCCGCAAGGGCCGGGTGTACGTAATCAACAAGGTTGATCCCCGCTTCAAGGCGAAGCAGGGCTGATTTAGGCCCCATTTCTAAGTCAAATGGCGCGCGCCCCCTCGCGGGCGTGATGAACTTCGTGTAAACTCAACACGATTCAAGCCAGACAGATGCGCCGTTTCGGTCTCACTCTTGTTTTGTGCGCCGCGCTCTCCGCGTGCGGCCTGATCGCCGGCGGCGAACGCGCCGACGATACGCAGCTCAACGCGCTGTTCGCCCAGCTCGAAACCGCCGAAAGCGCCGACGCCGCCGCCCCCGTGGAGCGGGCGATCTGGTCGCGCTGGGCCGATAGCGGCTCACCCACCGTGGACACGTTGCTGGAGCGCGCCTCCGCCGCCGCGGCCGCGGGCGATTCCGATCTCGCCAATCGCTTCATCGATGAGGCGGTCGATCTTGCGCCACACTATGCCGAGCCGTGGAATCGCCGCGCCGAAATCGCCTACACCGCCGAGGATTATCCCGGCGCCATCGCCGCCATTCAGGAAACGCTGCGGCGTGAGCCGCGCCATTTCGCGGCGCTGACGGCGATGGGCCTCATCTACGAAGAACTCGGCCAGGATGGCGCGGCGCTGGAAGCGTATCGCGCGGCGCTTGCCATCCACCCCCATTATGAGCGCGCGCTCCAAGGCGTGCAGCGGCTGGAGCCGCGCGTGGACGGCCGCGAAGCATGATGTTCTGGCTGGTGGGCGCCGCCCTGATCGCGGCGACCTTCGGGCTCTTGCTGGCGGCGCTGGCTGCTTTGTTTTTTGGCGCGATGGCTGCGGCTTCGCTTCTGCTAGCGCTGCTCGCGGCGAGTTTCCTCATCTGCCTGGCGCTCTGGCTCGGCGCACGCGCTTACGTGAAGCGCGTCGAAGCACGTTGGCCGGCGCAGGGGCGCATGATCGAAGCGGACGGCGCGCGCATCCACGTGCGCGAGACCGGGCCAGCCGGCGCGCCGCGCGTGCTGCTGCTCCACGGCGCCAACGCCAACCTCAACGAATTGTGGGGACCGTTCGCGGCGGAGCTTTCGCGCGACTTCCGCATCATCGCCATGGATCGGCCCGGCCTTGGCTATTCCACGCGCCCGCGCCGCGGCCATCAGCTCGCCGCGCAGGCGCGCCTCGCGGCGGAGGTGTTGAAGCAAACTGGCGAAGGGCCGGCGATTATCGTCGGCCATTCGCTCGGCGCGGCCGTCGCGTTGCGCGTTGCGCTCGACGCGCCGGCGCTGGTGCGCGGGCTTGTTCTGCTCGCGCCGCTGGCGACGCCCTGGCAGGGCTATCCGGTGTGGTGGGCGCGCCTCGCCGCAACGCCGGTGCTTAGCCACATCTTCTGCGGCCTCATCATCCCCAATCTCGGCCCCGCGCTCGCGCGCGCGAATATCGACAACAATTTTCTGCCCGGCGCCGCGCCGGAAAATTATTACGATAAGAGCGCCGTGGGCCTCGCCTTCCGCCCGCTCGCGTTCCGCTCCAGCGCGCAGGATGTGTGCAGCGCCAGCGCCGAGCTGGCCGTTCAGGCGCCGAGATATCCAGAGATTTTCGCGCCCGCGATCGTCATCACGGCGGAGAAAGATCGCGTCATCAGCCCCAAGCGGCATGCGCGCGCGCTGGCCGCCGCCCTGCCCGCCGCCGAATTGGTGATCGCGCCCGATTGCGGCCACATGCCCCACCAGCTGCGCCCCGATCTGGGGATCACCGCGATTCGCCGCGTCAACGCCATGGCGAGCGTTTCGGCAGCGAGCTAGCCTCGGCTAACGATTCGATTCCCGGATAGAGGGGGCGGGCCAATGGCCGATTTTGGTGGGACTGAAAACGTAACCGCGGCGCAATCGCTGACGCAAAGCGTGCAGGAAAAGCTGCGCCAGCTGGTCTCGCGCATCGAGAAGCTGGAAGAAGAAAAAAAGTCGATCGCCGACGACGTGAAAGAAACGTACGCCGAAGCGAAAGCGATGGGCTTTGACACCAAAGTGCTGCGCCAAGTGGTGCGCTGGCGCAAACAGGACCGCCAAGAGCGCGAAGAGCAAGAACAAGTGCGCGAGCTTTACCTGCACGCCCTGGGCGATATTTGAAGCAAGCCAAAACGCAGCTTGCGCCCGTCAGCAACAGCGCGCGCTATCTGGTTTCCGTGCGCGCGATCGAGCTTGCGGGCGGGATCGGCGAAATCCTCGATCTGTTCGGCGGACGCCTGCGCAGCTTCCTGGCGCCGCATGGCTATGGCGTGGTGTGGGGCGGCCAGATCATCGCCGCCTGCGCTGATCGCGACGTGGCGAACGCGCCTTTCCTGATCTTCGCGATCGGCGGCTACGCGGCCAACGATTCCCACGCCACTGCCGCGCTTGAGGGCCTGGACCCGGCGACCATGAATCGTTTGCCCTGGTCGTTGCCGCGGGACGATCCGTTCGCCATGCTGGAAGCGGATGTCCGCGCGCTGATCGCCGCATGGCCCGAGATCAGCGCCGCGGCGTGAGCGGGGGCGCTATGGCGCGCGAGGTCGATCCCAAACAAACGCGCAAGGCGCTGCGGATCATCCGCAAGCTCGCCGCCAAAGGCGCCGCGCCCGAGACGATCGATCCGGAAACCGGCGAAGTGAAACCGGGCGAAGGCGCGGTCGATTATTCAGCCTGGGAAAATGAGTTTCTCACCGAAGTCGATCAGCGCCTGGAAAAATTCGGCAGCGCCTTCGCTGATCTCAGCAAAGGCCGCAAGGACGATGCGCTCTCAGCGCTGCAAACCGTGAAGCTGAAAGAAATCGCCGCCAAAGCACGCGGGAAAAAGCGCAAAGGCCTGCAAACGAAGAAGCCGCTAGGCTGGAAGAAGCGCGAGCGGCCTCCTCGCGAGGATTAGCGCACGAGCCCCGATACGTATTCACGCACCTCGGGTGAAAGCACTAGGGCCGCCACGATGACATTCAAGATGACCGCGCCGATCAGAATCGTGCGGAATGGCTGTTTGCGCGTCTTATGCCGAAACACTTGCTGGCCCGCCACCGCGCCCGCAGCACCGCCGAGGAACGCCATCGTCAAGAGATGCCATTCCGGCAAACGCTCACGCTCGCGCAGCGCGCGCTGCTTATCGAGCCCGAAGCTGACGAAGGCCGCGATGTTGATGGCGATCAGAATTCCGATCGCAACCCACGCCCAAATCGACATCGTCGACTCCCCGATTCACCTCTTCATCTAGGCGATAAGTCGCGGCGCCAAAAATGCCAAGCCGTCTATTGCAAAACGAAAGCAACGATAACGACGAGCACAACGAGATTGAACGCGCAGGCCATATAAAGCGCGCTGCGGAACGGCTCCTTTCTCGTTTTGTGGCGCAGCAAGCGTTGGCCGAGCAGAGCGCCGAGCCCGCCGCCGAAATAGGCAAGCGCGAGCAGATCGGCTTCCGGCACGCGCCGGCGACGCTCAATGGCCTGACGCTTATCGTGCTCGAACGCCGCGAACGCGACGACGTTGACGCCCACGAAGCCGACAATCGCCAGCAACCATAGGGTCGAAATCATCCTTCGGCGGCGGCCTTCTCTTCCAGGCCATATTCACGCAGCTTGCGATAAAGCGTTGAGCGGCCGATGCCAAGCCGGCGCGCCACTTCGCTCATGTGGCCGGAATAATGATCGATCGCGAGTTCGATCAGATCGCGTTCGATCTGTTCGAGCTGGCGCAGATGGCCTTCGCCGTCGAACA
>DAOMPU010000285.1:0-3734 GCA_035444925.1 Terricaulis sp.
GAGGGTTTCGCGTGAAAACCGCATGGAATAAGCGATTCCGCACGAACTCACTTGCCGATGCAAAAGCTCGAAAAGATTTCGCCGAGCAGATCTTCAACGTCGATCCGCCCCGTCAGCCGCCCAATCTGATCGGCCGCGACGCGCACATCCTCGGCGGCCAATTCCGCGCCGTGATCGAGCGCGGGGATCGCGCGCAGCAAGGCGTTGCGCGCCGCTTCCACCAGCCGCCGATGGCGCGCCCGCGTCAGCACCGGCGCCTCCTCGCGGCCGAGCGCGTCAGCCACGCGCGCGGCGATCACGGTTTCGAGGCCGCGCAAGCCCTCGCCGGTGACGGCGCTTACGTGGACCGCCGGCGTCTCGCCGGCAGGCTCCGGCGTTGGTCGGCGAGACGCCGGCGGTCCAAGTAGATCGAGCTTGGAGCGCACCAACAGATCGCCCGGCCCCAACACGGCGCTGACGGAGCCGGGGATCGCCGCCCCCGCGTCCACCACCCCGATCCGCAGATCCGCCTCCTCGGCCCGGGCCAGCGCGCGGCGCACGCCTTCGGCCTCGATCGCATCGGCCGCCTCGCGCAGCCCCGCCGTGTCGGCGATCCAGACCGGGAAGCCGGCCAGCGTCAGGCGCACCTCCACCACGTCCCGCGTGGTGCCGGGGATGTCGCTGACGATCGCCGCCTCGCGCTGGGCCAGCGCGTTCAGCAGGCTCGACTTGCCGGCGTTGGGCGGGCCGACAATGGCGATGCGGAAGCCGTCGCGCACGCGCTCGCCGCGATGGGCGTCGTCAAGGTGGCGGGCCATGTCCGCCGCCAGCGCCTGCAGCATCGGCCCGGCCCGCTGCGCCAGCGCGCCCGGCAAATCCTCGTCCGGAAAATCGATCTCGGCTTCGATCAAAGCCGCCGCCTCGATCAGGCGGCCCCGCCAGCCCTCGTAGAGCCCGCTCAGCGCCCCGCGCCGCTGACGCAGGGCCTGGACGCGCTGGCCCTCGGTTTCGGCGTCCACGAGGTCGGCAAGGCCCTCGGCTTCGGCGAGGTCGAGCTTGCCGTGCTCGAAGGCGCGGCGGGTGTATTCGCCGGGCTCGGCCGGGCGCACGCCGGGCAGGCTCAGCGCCGCATCGATCACCGCCGCGATCACCGCCGGGCCGCCATGCACGTGCAGCTCGGCCACGTCCTCGCCGGTGAAGCTGGCCGGGCCGGGAAACCAGAGCGCCAGGCCGTCATCCAGCGAAACGCCGCTGCGCGGATCGCAGAAGGCTTCGCGGGTGGCCATGCGCGGCTTGGGCAAATCCCGCCCGGTCAGCGCCTTCAGCGCCGCGCCCGCGTCCGGCCCCGAAAGCCGGATCAAAGCCACGCCCGCGCGGCCCGCACCGGAGGCCAGGGCGATGATCGTTGCGGGTTTCATGTGGAAATATCTAAGCGGCGTTTAGGGCTTTTCACGTGAAGCCGCGCCCGCGGCGGCGCTGGCCCCGGAGGTCATCAGCTTCACGAAGGCGTCCTGGGCCTGCGTGCCCACGCTCATCCATGAGCTCATCATGCTCTCGCCGCTCATCAGCTTGAGATTGGCCTCCATGCGCTTGCCCATCTCGGCCACCAGCGCCTCGTTGATCGGGGTGACATCGGGAAGCCCCATGAAGCGGCGCGCTTCCTCGGGGCTGCACTCGACATTGACGGTGAACTTCATGGCGTGAATTCCTCTCGCGCGTTTGTCGCCTTCGGCGTCTATAACCCGCCCTGACCGATTGAGACAGAACGGAGGTTGTCATGGGTGAGTGGGTTGAGATCGCGGGGCTGGACGGGAGCTTCCGGGCGTACGTGGCGCGGCCGGCCGGAACGCCCAAGGGCGCCGTGGTGGTGGTGCAGGAGATTTTCGGCGTGAACGCGGTGATGCGCGGCAAGGCCGATTGGCTGGCGCGCGAGGGCTTCCTCGCGGTCGCGCCGGATCTGTTCTGGCGCATCAAGCCAGGCATCGAGCTGACCGACCAGAGCGAAGCCGAATGGAAGCAGGCGCTCGATTACATGAACCAGCTCGACAAGAACGCCAGCGTCAAAGACGTGCAGGCCACGCTGGCTTGGGCGCGCAGCCAGGGCGCCGGCAAGGCGGGCGTCATGGGCTATTGCATGGGCGGCTACATCGCCTTCCTCGCCGCCGCGCGCACCGATAGCGACGCCGCGGTGGCCTATCATGGCGGCGGCATCCACACGGCGCTCGATGAAGCGGGCGCGATCAAAAAGCCGGTGATGCTGCACAACCCGATGAAGGACGGCTTCATCCCGGTCGAGGCGCTGAACACCATCCGCGAAACGCTGAGCCCCAATCCGCTGGTGACGATCCACGAATATGCCGAGCAGGACCATGCCTTCACGCGCGAAGGCGGCGCACACTACGACGCCGGCGCCACCAAGCTCGCGGACGGGCGCACCATCGCGTTTTTCCAACAGAGCCTCGCATGAAGCGCGCCCTGCTAATCGCCGCCGCCGCGCTGGTCCTGGCGGCGTGCGAAGCCGAGCCTGGCGGCGCGCACATGGAAGCCAGGCCGGCGGCGGACACAGCGCAAACGCTCTCGCCTGAGCGCCTGCCGGGCTTTTTCGATTGCCTGCGCGAGAACAGCCAGGCGGTCGTGGTCGCGCATCGCGGCGGCCCCGCGCCCGGCTTTGCGGAAAACGCGATCGAGACCTTCGAGCACACGCTAGCCCAAGCGCCCGCGCTGCTTGAGATCGACATCGCGCAAACCCGCGACGGCGTGCTGGTGCTGATGCACGACGACACGCTCGATCGCACCACAACGGGAAGCGGCGAGGTTCGCGCGCTAACGCTGGCGCAGCTGCAAGCGCTGCAATTGCGCGACGACGACGGCCGAACGCTCGACGCGCGCGCGCCGACCTTCCGCGAAGCGCTGGATTGGGCGGCCGGGCGCACCATCCTTGAGCTCGATGTGAAGCGCGGCGTTTCGTACGAGGACGTGATCGCCGAAGTGCGCGCCGCCGGCGCCGAGAACCGCGTGATCTTCATCACCTATAGCGATGACGCCGCCGCGCGCGTGCATCGCCTCGCGCCCGAGCTGATGCTCTCCATCACCATCGACGACGCGCGCGATCTCGATACGCTGGCGCGGCGCGGGATTGATCTCACCCGTGTGCTGGCCTGGACCGGCACGGACGAGCCCAATAGCGAACTCAACATCGCGCTCCGCCAGCGCGGCGTCGAAGTGCTGTTCGGCGCCCAGTCAGGATTTGAGACGCGCGCCAGGCCGGGGCTCTATGCGGCGCTAGCCGAAACGGGCGTGCAGCTGATCGTCAGCAAGCAGGCGGTGCAGGCCGTGCGCGATCTCGATGCGCACGACGGCGTGGACGGCCTTGCCGCCCTACAATGCGCCGCGCCGCGTTAGCCCCTACATGGGGGTGGAGCCAGCCGGAGAACGCCCGATGAAAGCCATTCAATTCGCAACGCTCGGCGGCCCCGAAGTGCTGCAGCTTGTCGATGCGCCTACGCCCACGCTCGGCGCGCATGACGTGCTGGTGCGCCATCACGCCATCGGCGTGAACTTCATCGACACGTACTTTCGCAGCGGCCTCTACAAAACGCCGCTGCCGGCGTTTTCGGGCCAAGAGGGCGCGGGGCTTGTTGAAGCGGTCGGCGAAAGCGTCACGCGTTTCAAGATCGGCGATCGCATCGCCTATTGCATGGGGCCGAGCGGCGCCTACGCCGAGCTGCACGCCGTGAATGAAACGCGCGCGGTGA
>DAOMPU010000286.1:0-616 GCA_035444925.1 Terricaulis sp.
GCGCAGCAGCCGCGTCACGTGCCCCATCTTGCGGCCGGGGCGGGCTTCGCGTTTGCCGTAAAGATGCAGGCGCGCGTCCGGATCGGCGGCGAGGGTTTCCCAGGCGTTGGCGTCTTCGCCGATCAGGTTGAGCATTTCGATGCCGGCCAGGCGCGTGGTTGGGCCAAGCGGCCAGCCGGCGACGGCGCGGACGTGCTGCTCGAATTGCGAGGTCAGCGCGCCTTCGATAGTCCAATGCCCTGAATTGTGCACGCGCGGCGCCATCTCGTTGGCGATCAGCGATCCATCCGCCATCACGAAGAATTCGAGCGTCAGCACGCCGATGTAATCGAGCGCTTCAAGCACTGTCGTCATCGCCGCGCGCGCGGCGGCTTCGACGCTGGAATCTACGCGTGCGGGCAAAAGCGTGCGCGCCAGGATGCCGGAATGATGCTCGTTTTCGCACAGATCGTAAAAGGCGATGGCGCCGTCGGCCCCGCGCGCGGCGATTAGCGAAACCTCCCGCTCAAACGCGCAAAAGCCTTCGAGGATGGCGGGCGCATTCAGCTGTGCGAACGCGCCCTCGGCGTCCTTCGGCTGCATGATGCGCACTTGCCCGCGCCCGTCATAGCCGAGC
>DAOMPU010000286.1:626-3729 GCA_035444925.1 Terricaulis sp.
GGCGGGTCTTTAGAATCGCGGGCGCGCCGATGCGCTCGAGCGCGATGTCGAGATCGTCCTGGCTGGCTACCGGCGCGAACGGGGGCGTCGCAACGCCCTTGTTGAGCAGGAAGGTTTTTTCGTCGAAGCGATCCTGCGCGACCGCCAGCGCTTTCGGCGGCGGGGCCACACGCGCATGCGCTTCGCGCAGGATTTCCGCGGTGGCCGCCGGCACGTTCTCGAACTCGGTGGTGACCACTTGCACGTCATGCGCGAACAGCGAAAGGGCGGCGCGGTCCTTGTAGTCGGAAACGATGGTGCGTGCGGCCACGCGGGAGGCGGGGCTGTCTTCCTCGTCGGTGTAGATCACCACGTCAAAGCCGAGCTTTTGCGCGGCGTGCGCCAGCATGCGCCCGAGTTGGCCTCCGCCCAGGATGCCGATCGTGCTTCCTGGCGCGAGCGCGCTCATTTGGGCGCGTCGCCCACGGCTTCGGTTTGCGCGGCGCGATAGGCTTCCAGCCGGCCGGCCAGCGCCTCATCGCTGAGCGCCAGGATGGCGGCGGCCATCAGCCCCGCGTTCGCTGCGCCCGCTTCGCCGATCGCCAGCGTGCCCACCGGCACGCCCTTGGGCATCTGCACGATCGAAAGCAGGCTATCGAGGCCCTTCAAATCCTTGCTCTTCACCGGCACGCCGAGCACGGGCAGCGGCGTCATCGAGGCGGCCATGCCGGGCAGGTGGGCCGCGCCCCCGGCGCCGGCGATGATCACTTTGAGCCCGCGCCCCTTGGCGGCGGCGGCGTAGTCATAGAGCCGCTGCGGGGTGCGGTGGGCCGAGACGATCTTGGCCTCATAGGGCACGCCCAGCGCGTCGAGCGCTTCGGCGGCGGCCTTCATCGTGTCCCAATCCGATTGCGAGCCCATGATGAGGCCCACTTGGGGCGGGGTAGCCATTTTGGCTGCTCCTAAAAAACGGCCTGCTAAAGCAAGCCGGCGCGCCCGTCCAGCCCTGGCGGGCGGATCGGGCGGGCGCAGCCGGTTAATGCCTCCTTTACCCTCCGGGCGCATTGCTAAGCTTGAGGCATTGACCCCCATGGCCTTTGGTATTGGAAAATCCGCACGCGCAACGACCCCGCTCTTGCAAGGGCTGGGGCTGAACGCGCGCGACGTTTCGCTCGCCGCCGAGGCCGTGATCGCGCAGCTTTTGGCCGAACGCGATTCCCTGGCCGAGCGGCTGGCGATCGCCGAAGCCCAGGCCGATCGGGACACGCTGACGCCCACCTATAATCGCCGCGCCTTCCTGCGCGCGCTGCACCGGACGATGTCGGAAGTGGAGCGCTACCGCACGCCGGCGGCGGTGCTGTATCTCGATCTCGACGGCTTCAAGGCCGTGAACGATAGCCACGGCCACGCCGCGGGCGACGCGGTGCTGCGTCATGTGGGGCGGATGCTGGTCGAGAGCGTGCGCGAGTCGGATGTGGTTGGGCGGCTCGGCGGGGATGAGTTTGGCCTCATCCTCAACCGCGCCAGCGCCGAAGAGGCGCGCGCCAAAGCCGCCAGCCTCAGCCAAAAGCTCAACACCAGCGCCATTCTGCACGCAGGCGTGGCGCACCGGGTGCGCGCGTCGTTCGGCGTGCACGCGATCGCCGCGGTGGAAGATCCCGAAACCGCGATCGCGCGCGCGGACGAGGCGATGTACGCGGAGAAACACGCGCGCCGCGCCGAGGCGCAGGCGTTCGCTTCTTTCTGAGTTAAGCCCGCAACGCCACGACGCGCTTTTGCATCGCCGCGCGCACCGCCGCGCTTGGCGCGATGGTTTTGCGGGTGACCGTATCGAAGGTGAGCGCCACCGCTTCCATGCTGGCCCAAGCCGCGCCGCTTTCGGGATCGCAGATCCAGTGCGCGAGGCGCAGCGTTTTCTCGCCCACTTCGCAGAGGCCGGAATAGACTTCGGTCAGATCGCCGGGCCGCGGCCAGCGCCGCCACACGATGCGCGATTCCACCACGGCGCCGGCGGCCGCACCGCCTTCGCTCGCCTGCGCCTGGCGGCGCCATTCGGCCAGCAGGTTAGGCACCGCGTCCGAGATGCGGCCGATGAAATGCTCGCCGCGCAGACGGCCGAAAGCATCGCATTGATCGATGCTGACCATGGCGGCGCCGGTGCGCATCGCGCCCGCGTCGATCGCGCCTTGGCGCGATGCGGCGGCGGGCGCCTGGGCCATGTCGATCGAGCGCGCCAGCGCGTGCGCGCCGGGCGTGATCGTGAGCTGCGCGGCGGCTGCACGCGTGCGGGCGGACCACGGAAACGGCTGAAACTGGCGCGTATCCACGTGCGCGGCGCGGATGGTGAAGCAGGAGGCGGGGGCGCCGTCGGCGTGGCGCATATCGAGGCAAAGCAGCGCTTCGCTCTCGTCCATGCGCACCACGGCGCCATGCATCACCAGCGGTGCGCCGGGGCGCGCTTCCTTCAAAAAACGCGCATGCGCTTCCAGCGGCGCGAGCGTGGAGCCGCCCGCATTGGTGAACGCGCGCGGGATTTCCAGATGCCGCGCAAAGTGCGCGAGGCCGATCATGGCGCGCTCAAAATGGAAGCGGACATTCAGATGCCCGCCATCATCGCATTCCCAGGTGTTGACGCTGCCTTGATAAAGCGGCGCGGGCAGGGCCGAAGGGTGATTGCTCATGCGGCGCGCTGGCAAGCTGCGCAAAGCCCGCCGACTTCGATCATGGTGCGGCGGATTTCAAATCCGTCGCGCTTGGCGGCGTCGGCGACATCGACCAGGGCGTGGCCCGCGTCGCATTCTTCCGCGCTGCCGCAATTGTCGCAGATGAGGAAGATGGTCGAGCGCGCGCATGCGCCGATCTCGCAGGCGACAAACGCGTTGAGGCTCTCGATGCGATGCGCGAGGCCCATGCGCACGAGAAAATCCAGCGCGCGGTAAATCGTCGGCGGTTTGGCGTTCTTGTCGGCGTCGATCAGCGGCAGCAGGTCATAGGCCTTGGCCGGGCCGTGCTGGTCGATCAGCAATTCAAACACGCGCCGGCGCAGCGGCGTGAAGCTTTCGCCGGCCTCGGCGCAGCGGCGCTCGGCTTCGGCGAATTGCGCGGCGTGATCGTGGGCGTGATC
>DAOMPU010000287.1:0-3268 GCA_035444925.1 Terricaulis sp.
GGGCGCGATGGCGGCGTGCTGATTGCCGAGGCGCTGTGGGCGCTCGCCGGAGAGCAAATAGCTGGCGCCGAGATTGGCCAGCATCGCCACCTGGGCATCGAGCAGCGAAATGTCGATCTGCTGGCCCTGGCCGGTGCGCTCGGCGTGGCGCAGCGCGGCGAGCGTTGCGGTGACGGCGTACATGCCGGTGAAAAGATCGGCGACCGCGACGGCCGATTTCATCGGTTCGCCTTCTGGCTCGCCGGTGAGGCTCATCAAGCCGCCCATGCCTTGAATCACGTAATCGTAGCCGGGGCGCTTGGCATAGGGGCCGGTTTGGCCAAAGCCGGTGATCGAGCAATAGACGAGCGCCGGGTTCAGCGCGCGCACGCTCTCATAGTCGAGGCCATATTTTTTGAGGCCGCCGGTTTTGAAATTCTCGACCAGCACTTGGCAGTGCGGGACCAGCTGGCGGATGAGCGCCGCGCCTTCCGGCTTTGCGAAATCGATCGCCAGTGAGCGCTTGTTGCGGTTGGCGGCGAGATAATAGGCCGCGTCGCCTTGCGCGCCTTCGGGCGTCATCACGAAGGGCGGGCCCCAATGGCGCGTATCGTCGCCCGCGCCGGGCTTTTCGATCTTCAGCACCTCCGCGCCGAGATCGCCCATGATTTGCGTCGCCCAGGGCCCTGCGAGCACGCGCGAAAGATCAAGCACGCGAACGCGATCGAGCGCAGCGGGCGGAAACGGGAGCATGAGCGACCTCGGCTTGCCGAACGAAGGAACGCTGGTTAGAGCCTCTGCATGAGCCAAGTCAAAGCGCCGGTCGCGGAAGGCGGCTGCCAGTGCGGCGCCGTGCGGTTCGCTTTCTACGCGCCGCTGGAGAATGCGCACGCTTGCCATTGCCGCATGTGCCAGCGCGCGGTGGGCGGGGCGTTCGCGCTGCTGGCCGGAGGCAAGAGGGAAAACTTCGCCTGGACGAAGGGCGCACATTTTACGCGAGCTCGAACGTGGCCAAGCGCGGCTATTGCCGTGATTGCGGCACGCCGCTGTCGTTCGCATACGACATGCCTGAAGCGCGCACGTACGTCACGATCGGCGCGCTGGACGATCCGGGCGCTGCGCCAATCCTTATGCAATACGGCGTGGAGAGCCGCTGGAGCTGGGTGCGCTTTTGCGAAGGCGTGGCCGAAGAAGAAACCGGCGCGGCTTCCGAGGAAGCGGCGGCGTTCGTCGCCAAAATTAAGAGCAACCAAGGCCCATGAGATCGCGCCTTCGCTCGCGCGTTCGGGCGCTTTACTTCGGCCACACCCAATCCGCCGTGCGGTTTCAGGGGCTTTTGCTGCTGCTGGACGTGTTGATTATCGGCTTCTTCGTGGCCGGGCAATTTATCACGGCGCAGGGGTGGTTTTGGGCCGCGGATGCGGCCATCGCTGTTTTTCTGGCTACGGATTTGGGCGCGCGCCTGTTTGCTTTCGGCAGCGTGCGGCGCTGGCTGAAATATCCGGTGACGTGGGCTGATCTGATCGTGCTCGCCACGTTGCTGGCGCCGACGCTGCTGGCCAATTGGGGCTTTCTACGCATCCTGCGGCTTTGGACTGTGGTGCGCAGCGAGCGCTTCTGGAACGTGCTCGCGCGCGGGCGCTTTGACGACACCTACGTCGAGGATTTGTCCAAGGCGATCGCTACGCTGGTGACGTTCGTGTTTCTGGCGGCCGGGCTCACGCAGGCGCTGTTTCTCGGCCAGCATCCCAAGCTCAATAATTTTGCGGATGCGCTTTATTTCGTCGTCACGTCGCTGACCACTACGGGCTATGGCGACATCACCATCGACACTGCGCTGGGGCGGCTTTTTTCCGTCGGGCTGATGATTGCGGGGATCAGCCTGTTCTTTTCGATCGCACAAAAAGCGTTTGCGCCGCATCGCATGATTGCGGCGTGCAGCACGTGCGGGATCGATCGGCATGAATTGGACGCGCGCTTTTGCCGGGGCTGCGGCGAGCCGCTGACGCCGCATGGGCGTGTCCGCGCGGTGCGTGGCGGCGGGCGGCGCCGAAGGCGGTGAAGGCCGGCTCGCGGGCGAGGCGCCCGCCTTCGCCCTTTGGCTTCGGCGCGGCAGCCTGCGCTGCGCGCCGCGAAGGCTGGTGGGCGGTGAGGGGATCGAACCCCCGACCCTCTCGGTGTAAACGAGACGCTCTACCGCTGAGCTAACCGCCCCCGCGAGCCTTCGTGCGCCTGATGTCGGGAAATCCGCGCTGGCGCGAGTGACGGGGCTCGAACCCGCGACCTCCGGCGTGACAGGCCGGCGCTCTAACCAACTGAGCTACACCCGCGTCCATGCGCGAGGGCAGGGGGTTAGGACAAGCCGTTCCCCCGGTCAAGCGCGCGCGATGCGCATTCAGCGTAAGCGTCAGGGCGTTTGCGCCTGCGCGGGGGGCGGTTGGGGGTTGTGCCAAACCCGGTCTGGCGCGGAAAGGCGCAGCAACGCTTCCAGGCGCGGATTAGGCACGAGTTCGGTCGCGCCCGCGCCGTCGCGCACGCCGACGAACGCCGCGCCCGTCGCCATGTCGATCGCCGTCACCGCGCGCCCCGCCGCGCACCCCTCGGCCGGGCAACTGGTAAATAGCAGCGCCCGCGCGCCGCCCCCGCTAGCGACCCAGGATGGCTGCGCTTGCGTCATCGCCGCCGCGAACCGCGCCTGATCCGCGCCAGAGAGCCCGAGCTCAGTAGCGGAGTACCGCTGAAACACAGGGCGCGCGATGAAATCGGGGTAGGCGGCGCCGATGGCGGACGAGAAGTCCGGCGTAGGTTCGACTGCCGCCGGCGGCGGGGCGGAATCGGCGGCTTTTGGCTCAAGCCTGATCTGATCGCAGCTCGCCAACAGGCTCGCTGCAAGGAGCGCCCAAATCAGGCTGATGCGTTTCATGCGCATGCTCTAGCATCTGCGCTGGCGAGGCGCGAAGGGGCATGCGACCCGTAACATTGCGAATGCCTCGCAAGTGTGGCGCGCCCGTCTGATTGCGCCGCCAAACGGGCGCCCATAGGGTCCGCGCCGATTCTGCGACTGCGGCGCTGGGCCTCTGGCGCTGCGGCGCGATGCGGCTTAGGCAGAGCCGCAAAGGAACGACGTATGGGCCTCGATCTTCTCGATTATTTGCCGATCCTGATCTTCATGGGCGTGGCGGCCGCGCTAGGCGTGGGCTTCATCGCCGCCGCTTGGGTGCTGGCGCCGAAGGCGCCGGATAAGGAGAAGGTCTCGGCCTACGAATGCGGCTTCAACGCCTTCGACGAC
>DAOMPU010000287.1:3278-3726 GCA_035444925.1 Terricaulis sp.
TTCTACCTCGTCTCCATCCTCTTCATCATCTTCGATCTCGAAGTCGCGTTCCTGTTTCCCTGGGCGATTACGCTGGGCGAAACCGGGCAGTTCGCGTTCTGGTCGATGATGGCGTTCTTGGGCGTGCTGACGGTTGGGTTTATCTACGAATGGAAGAAGGGCGCGCTGGAGTGGGAATGAGGCTTCGGCGGTCGGTGTTCGGCAATAGGCAGTCGGTATGAGCGATACGAGACTTTATGGCGACGCGGGGCGTGTCCTTCTCGAGGGCGGGTATCCCGTGCGCGAGGACGATCCATTCTACACGGGCTTGTCGAACCAGTTGGCGGACAAGGGCTTTCTGGTCGCCGCCGCGGATGACCTCATCACCTGGGCGCGCACCGGCTCGCTCATGTGGATGACGTTCGGGCTTGCGTGCTGCGCGGTGGAGATGATGCAGGCGTCGATGCCG
>DAOMPU010000288.1:0-3715 GCA_035444925.1 Terricaulis sp.
GCCGCACCGGCGTGCTGGAAGGCACTAGCCATATCTGCCCGCACTGCCAGGGCGCGGGCCGCGTGCGTTCGGTGGAATCGGCCGCGCTGGCGCTGCTGCGCGCGCTCGATGACGCCGCTTCGCGCCAGCGCGCGCATACGATCGAAGTGCGCGCCGCCACCGATGTCGCGCTTTATCTGCTGAACGAAAAACGCACCACGCTTGGCGCGCTGGAGGCCGCGCGCGGCGTGCGCGTGCGCATCCTCGCCAGCTCCGGGCTCACCCCGCCCGAATTCGAAATCAACATCTCCAGCGACACCTTCGCCGACGAGGCGCCGGAAGCGGAAGCGCGCGCGCCCAGCAAGCGCGCCGCGGCCGAAATCGTTGAAGATGTGGAAGAGGAAGTCGAGGACGGGGCCGAAGCCGAGGAAGAAGAGGACGAAGAGCAAACCGTCCGCCCCGCCATACTCGACGCTGAAAGCGAAGACGGCGACGCCCGCCGGCGCCGGCGCCGCGGGCGCCGCGGCGGGCGCAAGCGCCGCGAGGATGGCGAGGGCGAAGAAGCCCCCGCCGCCGCGCCGCGCGAAGCGCGCTCCGAAGCCGCCGCTCCAGCC
The DNA here is from genome assembly GCA_035444925.1 of Terricaulis sp. Classification (GTDB taxonomy): domain Bacteria; phylum Pseudomonadota; class Alphaproteobacteria; order Caulobacterales; family Aquidulcibacteraceae; genus Vitreimonas. The sequence continues at coordinate 594 of DAOMPU010000288.1, forward strand.
TCGCGTGAAGACCGCGACGGCAAACGCCGCCGCCGGCGCGGCCGCGGCCGCGGCGGGCGGCGCACCTACGAGGTGGATGGCGGCGAATGGCTGGATTTCGTCGGCGGCGATCTGAAGCACCTCTCGCCGCGCCCCGAACGGCGCCCCGCGCAGGCGGAGCAGCAAACGGCGGTGGAAGCGGAAGTCGAGACGATCGAGGAATTTGTCGAACGCGTGGAGCCCCCGGCCCCGCGCGCGGCCGAGCCTCCGCCCGCCCCGATTGAGGCGGCGCTCGAGGCGTTCGATCCCGATCCGGTGGAGGAACCGGCGCCCGTCCTGGCCGCCATCGCGACCGAGCCGGCGCCCGATTACGAGCCGGATCAGGAACGCCGCGACAAGTTCTTCTCGCGCCTCTCGCGCTGGGCGAAAAAGTAGCGGGAGCCTTGCTCCCGCCTCAAACCCCGGCTTCAAATCGCCCCGAGCAAGGAGCGGGCATGAAAGCCTTCACTCAATTGGCGGCGAAGCTGCGCGGCGTGTTCGGCGCGGCTTTGGTGGCGATGTTGGCGCTGGGCGCCGCGCCCGCGGCGGCGCAGGGCCTCATCCGCGATTCCGAGATTGAAGAAACGCTGCGCGTTTACACCGAGCCGATGCTGGTGGCCGCCGGGCTCGATCCCAATGACGTCAGCCTCTACATCGTCGGCGACAACACGCTGAACGCGTTTGTCGCCGGCGGGCAAAACATTTTCGTGCATACCGGCCTCATCCTCGCGGCCGATACGCCGAACGAATTGATCGGCGTGCTCGCGCACGAAACCGGCCACATCGCCGGCGGCCACCTGGCGCGCCAGCGCGAGGCCGTGAACAAATCCATGCGCACCGCGCTGATCTCGATCGGCTTGGGATTGCTGGCGATCGCCAGCGGCGCGCCGGACGCGGGCGCCGTGCTGATGGCCAGTTCGCAGAACTTCGCCATGGGCAACATGGTGCGCCACACCCAGGTGCAGGAAAGCGCCGCCGACCAGGCCGCGCTCGATTATCTCGTCCGTACCGGGCAGAGCCCGCGCGGGCTGATCGACTTCTTCAACAAGAACGTGCGCCCCTACGAATTCATGGTGCGGCGCATGCCGCCCTATCTGATGACGCACCCGTTCTCGTCCGATCGCGTCGAGGCGCTGCGCCAGGGCGCGCAAGGCAGCCCGCTTTATGACGTACAGGATTCCGAAGATTACCTGCGCCGCTTCCGCTTCATGCAGGCCAAGCTTGTCGGCTTCATCTTGAGCCAAGGCGAAACGCTGAACCGCTATCCGCTGACCGACACCTCCCAGCCCGCCCGCTATGCGCGCGCGGTGGCCTATTATCGCGCCTCGGACCTGCCGCGCGCCCGCACGGAAATGGCCGCCCTGATGAGCGAGGATCCGCAAAACCCCTATTTCCAGGAATTGATGGGGCAAATCCTGTTTGAGAACGGCCGCGCCGAAGAAGCCCTGCCGTATAATCGCCGCGCGCTCGAACTGAAGCCGAACGATCCGCTACTGCAAGTGGCGCTGGCCCGCGCTTTGATCGCCGCCGATGGGCGCGAGGGCGCCGATCAGGCCATCCCGCTGCTGCAAGCGGCCATCGATGCCGAGCGCGACAACGCCTATGCGTGGCGCGAGCTTGCGGCCGCGCGCGAGCTGCGCGGCGAGCGCTCGCTGGCGGAACTCGCCTCGGCGGAGCTCAATTTCTCGATCGGCAATTATCCCGCCGCCGTCAGCTTCGCTGAGCGCGCCCGGCGCGATCTGCCGCGCAACACGCCCTCGTTCCAGCGCGCGACGGATATCGTGACCTTCGCCAACGCTGAAATCCGCGATCGCGCGCCCCAGCAGCAGCGCCGCCGCAGCAGCGCGGCCCCGGCGCACGCGCACGCGCACTAGCTTGCCCCAGAGCGCCAAAGCGGCCATGACCCAGCCCATGCACATGCTCTCTTCGCTCTCGCGCGCGCTGGTTCTGGCTCCGTTGGCGGCCCTGGCGCTCTCCGCGTCCGCCGCCGCGCAAAGCTTCAACGCGCAGGAACAGGCCGAAATCCGCGCCCTGGTGCGCGAATATCTGGTGCGCAATCCCGATGTGCTGCGCGAGGCGCTCGATTCCCTGGAAACGCGCGTCAACGCCGAGCGCTGGGAGCAAGTGCGCGCCGACAGCCGCGATTTCGCCATCGGCCCGGCCGACGCGCCGGTCGTGATCGTCGAATTCTTCGATTATCGCTGCACTTATTGTCACGCCGCGCTCGAATGGGTGGTGCGCACGCAAGCCTCGCGGCGCGACGTGCGCTTTGTGATGAAGGAATTGCCGATCCTCTCGGATCAATCCTTCGAGGCCGCGCAAGCTTCGCTCGCGGCGCGCCCGCAGGGGCGCTATTGGCAATTCCACCGCGCGCTGATGGGCTTCCGCGGCGAGTTGACCTCGCAGCGGATTGACGAACTGGCGCGCCAATCTGGCATCGACGTCGCGCGCATGCGCCGCGAGATGGAAAGCCCCGAGATCATGGCGCACCTGCAAGACAACCGCGCCCGCGCCGTGGAATACGGCATCAACGGCACGCCCGGCTTCATCATCAATGGCGAGCTGATTTCAGGCTACGACGAAGAGCGGCTAAATGAGCGCGTGCGCCAGGCGGCGATCGAAGCGCGCGAACGGCGCGCCGCCCAGCGTTAAATCCGCCCGCTCGCGCTCGCGCCGATCAGCAGCGCTTTGCGGCCCAGCAGCGGCGTGTCGATGCGCCCCTGCGCCAGCGCGCGCAGATAGCCCGGAACCAGCGCCACATAGCCGAACGCCGGAAACGCCGCGGCCGGAAACGCGCGCGCCAGCGGGCGCGCCGCATCGTAGGACGCCCGCGCGCGCGCCAACAAATCTTCCAGACGCGCGCCCGGCGGCAGCAGCGTGCGCCCGCGCAAATGCCAATGCCCGCTCGCGCGCGCCAAGCCGGTGAAACCCCACGCACGCGCCGCGTCGCGCACGAACGCGCAGTGCGCCGCGCTGGAGGCTTCCGCGCCGCACGCCTCCACCGCCAGACGCATCAGCGCCCCCGCCGTCTTATCAACGTAGCGCTCCATGTCCTCCCAGGTCGCAAACGGCGCAGGCTCCAAATCCGCTTGCCGCGCATCGAC
>DAOMPU010000289.1:0-3704 GCA_035444925.1 Terricaulis sp.
GCCATGGAATGGGTTGACGACGCCATCGTGCTGGGCGCGCGGCCTTTGGGCGAAGGCAAGCTCGTCGCCGAAGTGTTCTCGCGCAATCACGGCCGCTATGGCGGCGTGGTGCATGGCGGGCGGCGCGCGCAGCCGCTGCTGCAAGCGGGCAATGTGGTGCATGCCGGCTGGAAAGCGCGGCTCTCGGAGCAGCTTGGATTTTTCAATCCGCTGGAGATGCAGGAGCCGCACGCCACGCGGCTGCTGGACGATCCGATCGCCCTGGCCGGGCTTTCCTCAGCCGTCTCGCTGATCCGCGGCGCCACGCCCGAACGCCAAGCCTATCCGCAGCTTTATGACGCGCTGATCGTGCTGATCGAAGCGATGCCGCATGGCGAGATTTGGCCCGCGCTCTACACGCGCTTTGAACTCGGCCTACTTTCGGCGATGGGCTATGGCCTCGATCTCACGCGCTGCGCGGTGACGGGCGAGACCGAGAACCTCGCCTGGGTCAGCCCCCGCACGGGGCGCGCGGCCACGTACGAAGCGGGCGCCCCGCATGCCGATGTGCTGCTTCGGCTGCCGCCGTTTCTTGTCGATGCGGAGGCGGAATTAAAGCAAGGCGACGTGGCGGCGGCCTTCGCCTTGGCGGGCTTTTTCCTTGAGCGGCGCGTGTTTGAGCACAAGGGCGAAGGCATGCCGGATGCGCGCCGGCGGCTGATCGAGCGCTTGGGCTTTGCCGGGCGACTCTAATACAAGCCGTCATTCCGGGGCTCAGCGTAGCTGAGAACCCGGAACCCAGGGGCCAGCGATGTGCCGCTCGCCCCTGGGTTCCGGATCGCGCGCCGCGCGTCCGGAATGACGAAAGCAGAGATGGCGATAGAATATGGCCGATGACGTGACGAGAACGCCGGAAGAAGGCGGGCGCATTGTGGAAGAGCCGATCGGCGAGGCGCTGGCCAAACGCTACCTCGCCTATGCGCTCTCCACCATCACCAGCCGCGCGCTGCCCGACGTGCGCGATGGCTTGAAGCCGGTGCACCGGCGCGTGCTCTACGCGATGAAGCGGCTGAACCTCACGGCGGACGCCGCCTTCCGCAAAAGCGCGAAAGTGGTGGGCGACGTGATGGGCGATTATCACCCGCACGGCGATCAATCGATTTACGATGCGCTGGTGCGCCTCGCGCAGGATTTCAACGCGCGCTATCCGCTGATCGACGGGCAAGGCAATTTCGGCAATATCGACGGCGATAGCCCCGCCGCCATGCGCTACACCGAAAGCCGGCTCACCAAGGCCGCCGAAGCGCTGCTGGAAGGCATCGACGAAAACGCGGTCGATTTCCGCCCAAGCTATGACGGCTCGAAGGAAGAGCCGGCGGTGCTGCCGGCGGCGTTCCCGAATTTGCTCGCCAACGGCGCCAGCGGGATCGCGGTGGGGATGGCGACCTCCATCCCCCCGCACAATCTCGCGGAGCTGATCGATGCGAGCCTCCACCTGATCGAGAACAGCAAGGCGACAACGGACGATTTGCTCAAAATCATCCCCGGCCCCGATTTTCCGACCGGCGGCATCGTGGTTGAGCCGGCCGAAAGCATCCGTGACGCGTATGAAACGGGGCGCGGGGGCTTTCGCGTGCGCGCGCGCTGGCACACGGAAGATTTGGGCCGCGGCATGTGGCGCATCGTCGTCACCGAAATTCCCCATCTCGTGCAGAAATCGAAGCTGATCGAGCAGCTGGCGGGCCTGATCGAAGCCAAGAAGGCGCCGCTTTTGGGCGATGTGCGCGATGAAAGCGCCGAGGACGTGCGCGTTGTGATCGAGCCGAAAGCGCGCACGGTGGAAGCCAATGTGCTGATGGAAAGCCTGTTCAAGCTTTCCGCGCTGGAGACGCGCGTTTCGCTGAACATGAACGTGCTGGACGCCGTCGGCGCGCCGCGCGTGATGGGCCTGAAGGACGTGCTGCGCGCATTCCTCGATCACCGCCGCGATGTGCTGCAGCGGCGCACGCAGCATCGGCTGGAAAAGATCGCCGCGCGCCTGGACGTGCTGGCGGGCCTGCTGATTGTTTATCTCAATCTCGACGAGGTGATCCGCATCATCCGCAACGAGGATGATCCCAAGGCCAAGCTGATTGCGCGCTTCAAGCTGAACGAGACGCAGGCCGAAGCCATCCTCAACACGCGCCTGCGCCAATTGCGCAAGCTGGAGGAAATGGAAATCCGCCGCGAGGACGCCGCGTTGCGCGCCGAGCAGGCGGACTTGCAAGGGCTCCTTGAGGATACGCGCAAGCAATGGCGCAAGGTGGGCGCGGAGCTGCGCGAAACGCGCAAATTGTTCGGCCCCGGTACGGCATGGGGCAAGCGGCGCACGGAGCTGGGCGAGGCCGGCGAAGTGGCCGCCGCGGTTGATCTTGAAGCATTCGTGGCGCGCGAGCCGATTACGGTCGTGCTTTCGGAAAAGGGCTGGATCCGCGCCCTCAAGGGCCACCTCACCGATCTCACCGAGATCAAATACAAGGAAGGCGACGGGCCCCAGCACATCGTGCAATGCGAAACCACCGACAAGCTCTTGATGTTCGCCTCCGACGGGCGCGCCTTCACGCTGGATGCGCACAAGTTGCCGGGCGGGCGCGGCCATGGCGAGCCGGTGCGGCTCAGCGTCGAGCTGGGCGACATCGACGAAGCGGTGGCGCTGTTCAAATACGAGGAAGGCGCCAAGCGCGTGGTGGCTTCCAATGAAGGCTATGGCTTCATCATTCCTGAAAGCGAGATGATCGCCTCCAAGCGCTTGGGCAAGCAGGTTTTGAACGGGCGCGCGATGGCGGCGGCCAAGGTGATCGGCGATCAGGTGGCGGTGATCGGCCAGCGCAAGAAGCTGCTGATCTTCCCGCTCAGCGAGCTGCCGGAAATGACGCGCGGCAAGGGCGTCAAGCTGCAAAGCTACCACGACCGGGGCCTGGCCGACGTCAAGGTGTTCGACAAGGCCGAGGGCCTCACCTGGGAGGACAGCGCCGGACGCGTGCGCGCGGTGGCCGAGTGGAAGGAGTTCCGCGGCAAGCGCGGCGGGGCCGGCAAGGTGGCGCCCAAGGGCTTCTCGCGCTCCGGCCGATTCTCGGACGTAATCGGATAGCGCGCGCGGGCGAGTTCCGTTAGAGTGCGCCCCAAGCTAGCGAAGGGAGTTCCATGAGCGCGCTTTTGATCCTGCTGATCGTCGTCGTCGTTTTGGCGGTGCTGCTGATCGGCATCTACAACCGCCTGGTCGCCCTGCGCCAGAACACCAACCAGGCCTTCGCCGATGTGGACGTGCAGCTGAAGCAGCGGCATGACCTGATCCCCAACCTGGTCGAGACCGTGAAGGGCTACGCCGCGCATGAGCGCGGAACGCTCGAAGAGGTGATCCAGGCGCGCAACAGCGCGGTGCGGGCCGAGCAGACGGGCGATCCCAAAGCGATGGCGCAGGCCGAAGGCATTTTGGGCGCCGCGCTCGGCCGCCTGATCGCGCTGGCGGAAGCCTATCCAGACTTGAAGGCCAACGCGAACTTCCAGCAGCTGCAAGCTGAGCTTTCGGACATCGAAAACAAGCTCGCCGCCGCGCGCCGCTTCTTCAACAACGCTGTCGGCGAGTACAATACCGGGCGCGAGCAATTCCCGGCCGTGCTGTTCGCCGGCATGTTCGGCTTTGGGCCACGCGACTTCTTCGATGTGGGCGAAGAGAGCCGCGCTTC
>DAOMPU010000290.1:0-3699 GCA_035444925.1 Terricaulis sp.
ATGCCGCGCTGGCCAGCCTTCGGGGGGTTAACGCGGGACGCTCTATCGAGGTCGCTCATGGACATGGAAAAGCTCACCGAGCGTGCGCGTGGATTCGTGCAGGCTGCGCAAACCATCGCGTTGCGCGAACAGAACCAACAACTTGAAACCCAGCACCTGCTGAAGGCGCTGCTGGACGACCGCGAGGGCCTCGCGGCTGAATTGCTGCGCAACGCCGGCGCCGATCCGAAAAAGGCCGCCGATGAGGCTGACGCCGCGGTGCGCGGCTTGCCGAAAGTCACCGGCGGGAATGACCGCATGTATGCGGCGTCCTCATTCTCGCGCGCGCTGGATGCCGCCGAACAGGCGGCGACCAAGGCGGGAGATAGCTACGTGACGGCCGAGCGGCTATTGTTCGGCCTCGCCATCGCCGAAGGCAAGGCGAGCGAAATTCTGAAAAAAGCTGGCCTCACGCCGCAGAAGCTTGAGAAAGCCATCGCCGAGCTGCGCAAGGGCCGCACCGCGCAATCGTCCAGCGCTGAGGACCAATACGACGCGCTGAAGAAATACGCGCGCGATCTCACCGAGGATGCGCGCAAGGGCAAGCTGGACCCGGTGATCGGCCGCGACGAGGAAATCCGCCGCACGATCCAAGTTTTGAGCCGCCGCACCAAGAATAATCCGGTGCTGATCGGTGAGCCGGGCGTCGGCAAAACCGCGATCGCGGAGGGGCTGGCGCTGCGCATCATCAATGGCGACGTGCCCGAGAGCCTGAAGCACAAGAAGCTGCTGGCGCTCGATATGGGCGCGTTAATCGCCGGGGCGAAATTCCGCGGTGAGTTTGAAGAGCGCTTGAAGGCTGTGCTGAACGAAGTGCAGGCGGCCGAAGGCGGCATCATCCTGTTCATTGACGAAATGCACACGCTCGTCGGCGCCGGCAAGGCGGACGGGGCGATGGACGCATCGAACCTCTTGAAGCCAGCTTTGGCGCGCGGCGAGTTGCATTGCGTGGGCGCGACCACGCTGGATGAATATCGCAAGCACGTGGAAAAAGACGCGGCTTTGGCGCGCCGCTTCCAGCCCGTATTCGTGGAAGAACCCAGTGTGGAGGATACGATCTCCATTCTGCGCGGCCTCAAGGATCGCTACGAGCAGCACCATGGCGTGCGCATCTCCGACGCGGCGATCGTGGCCGCCGCGCAGCTTTCGCATCGCTACATCACCGATCGCTTCCTGCCGGATAAGGCGATCGACCTGATCGATGAAGCCGCCGCGCGGCTGCGCATGGCGGTCGATTCCAAGCCCGAAGAGCTGGACGAGCTCGATCGGCGCCTGGTGCAGCTCAAGATCGAGTTTGAAGCGCTGAAGAAGGAAAGCGACGCGGCCTCCAAGGATCGCGCGCAAAAGCTCGAAAGCGAAATCCGCGATCTCGAAACCCGCTCGGGCGAGCTCACCGCCGCCTGGAGCGCGGAGAAGCAGAAGCTGCAAACCGCGGCGAAAGCCAAGGAAGAGCTCGATCGGCTCAACACCGAATACGAAAACGCCGTGCGCCAGGGCGATCTGACGCGCGCGTCCGAGCTGAAATACGGCCGCATCCCGCAGGTCGAGAAGCAAGTTGCCGATCTGCAGGCCAAGGGCGAAGGCGGCCTGGTGCACGAAGTGGTGGATGATGAAGCCATCGCCGGCGTCGTTTCGCGCTGGACCGGCGTGCCGGTGGAGAAAATGCTGGAAGGCGAGAAGGCCAAGCTGCTCGCCATGGAAGATCAGCTGCGCGGGCGCGTGATCGGGCAGGAGCCGGCGCTGCGCGCGGTGGCGGACGCCGTGCGCCGCGCGCGCGCAGGCCTGCAAGATCCCAACCGGCCGATCGGCAGCTTCATGTTCCTCGGGCCCACCGGCGTCGGCAAAACCGAGCTGACCAAGGCGCTGGCGGAGTTTTTGTTCGATGACGATCACGCGCTGACGCGCATCGACATGTCCGAATACATGGAGAAGCACTCCGTCGCCCGCCTGATCGGCGCGCCGCCAGGCTATGTGGGCTACGAAGAGGGCGGGGCGCTTACCGAAGCGGTGCGCCGGCGGCCCTATCAGGTGATCCTGTTCGATGAAATCGAGAAGGCGCACCCGGACGTGTTTAACGTGCTGCTGCAAGTGCTGGACGATGGCCGCCTGACGGACGGCCAAGGCCGCACCGTGGATTTCAAGAACACCATCCTGATCATGACCTCAAACGCCGGCGCGCAATATCTGGCCGAGCAGCCCGATGGCGCGGACGTGGAGGATGTGCGCAAGCAGGTGATGGACGAAGTGCGCGCGCGCTTTAGGCCGGAATTTTTGAACCGGATCGATGAGATCATCCTGTTCAAGCGGCTGGAGCGTGCGCAGATGGGCGCGATCGTTTCCATTCAGCTTAAGCGGCTCGATAAGCTGCTGGCGGCGCGCGCGATCACGATGGAGCTGGATCAACGCGCCAGCGCGGAGCTGGCGCGGCGCGGCTACGATCCCGCTTGGGGCGCGCGCCCGCTGAAGCGCGTGATCCAGAAGGATGTGCAAGACCCGCTGGCGCGCCTCATTCTTGAAGGCCGCATCAAGGACGGCGACAACGTGCGCGTGACGTTCGACGGCAACGATTTCCTGTTCAACGGCGCAAGCGACAAACAAGCGGCTTAAATCCCAAGGCGAAAGCAAAAAGGGCGGAACCTTACGGTTCCGCCCTTTCAATTTGTTCGCTTGCGCGACGGCTTACGGCGTGGTGGCCGGGTTGTCGTCGGTCGCGGCGGCGGTCGCGTTGGCGGCGTCGTTCACGGCGCCTTCCACGGCTTCGCCCGTCTCATGCGCGGCTTCGCCCACGGCTTCGCCAGCGTTCTCGAGCGCTTGGCCGGCCTCAGCGGCGGCGGCGTTCGCGTCTTGCTCGGCCTGGTTTTGCTCAGCCTGGGTGCAGGCGGCGAGGCCGAGGGCCGCGATGGCGGCGATAGCGGCGATCATTCTCATGTCTCATACTCCGGGGGATACGCCGCCTCTCTCATTGCGGCGAACTAAGGCTAACGCGGCTTTCACCGTACGAGTAGCCTCAAAATTGCGAAAATTGATCCCGACTTATGCATGGCCGCATGACGGGAACCTTACACGCCCGGCAAGCGTTGCCCCCGACCTGCGCCATGGAAACCGGGGGGCAAATGCTGGAAAATGGGGGCAAAGGCGGCTTGCGCGAGATGGCGCCGATCGCTGTCTTGCTGGCCGTTTCGGGCGCCGTGCTGGCTTTTGTCCAGGCGGGCGAAGGCCGGGCGCACGTGTTTGATCGTGAATTGCTGCTGGCGCTGCGCACGCCAGGCGATCCAGCCGATCCGCTCGGCGCGCGGGCGTTTGAACTCGCGGTGGTCGATCTCAGCGCGCTCGGCGGCTTTGCCGTGCTGACGCTGCTGGTGCTGCTCGCATGCGGGTATCTGGCGGTGCTGCGCAAATGGGGCGATGCGGCGCTGCTGCTGGCGGCGTCGATCGGCGGCACGTGGATCAGCGAAGCGTTGAAAGAATTTTTCGGCCGTCCGCGGCCCGATCTGGTCGCGCATGTGGTGGAGACCACCAGCATGAGCTTTCCCAGCGGCCACGCCATGCTCTCGGCCGCGATCTATCTGACGCTGGGCGCGCTGCTGGCGCGCGCGCAGGAGGCGCGTGTTCGGCGCAACTACATTCTGGGCGCAGCGGTGCTGCTGACGCTGCTGATTG
>DAOMPU010000291.1:0-3691 GCA_035444925.1 Terricaulis sp.
TCAGATAGGCGCGCGCGCCTTCTTGAATGGCGGCGGCGATTTCCTTCATCCGGTCGGAGCCGGCGGAGGCTTTGGTGATGTTTTGGGTTTCAAACCAGCCGTAAAGCGCGGCGATAACGCCGCTGGCTACGACGAGCCACAAGATCAAATTGAGGTCCATTGCACCTAGTCCTGGGCGCGGAGGGCGCCGGTTGGGGAAATGGGTTGGCCGCCGCGCGACTTTCCGTCTGCGTGAGCGCTTCCCCCGTAGGTGGGCGGGCTAATGCCAAAATCCGCCACAAAGCGCAATCGAAACCCCAAACCAGGGGCGCAAATCAGATACCCGTTCCCTGGCTGGAATAAACGGCGATGATCGAAACCCCGGCCACCGCCCGCTCCCCCAAGGCCGCAATGGCGGCGGCGCGGTACACCTCGATGGCTAGGGGCTGGTTTAGCGCGTTGGGATCGTTCGGATCGGCCAGATCGCGCCCGTGGCTGGCCCGCACCAGCGCGTCGCGCAGGATGTGGGCCTGCTCGCGCGTGCGCCACAGATCGACCCCGCTGGCGATCTCCACCCGGACCGAGACGAACAAATAATTGGCCAGAACGCCCTGGCGCACGATCGGCACCGCCAAATACGGCGCATCCATCGAGCGGGACGAGAGTTCCGGGCTCTCGCCCTGCCCCTTCGCCGCCGATCCCTTGGCCTTAGCCGAGCCGCCTGCGGCTGCGGCGCTGGATATCGCCAGCCCCGCCAACAGCGTGGACGCTATCATGGCCGCCGCGACGGCGCGGGCGATGGCGTGGCGCTTTTTCATGGGCGGCGAGAGTCCGCCTCTTTGGTTAGCGCCGGGTTAGCGCCCCAACCGGTGGGCGAAGCCGTCGAAGCCGTCAAGCGGCAACGGGGCGCCGGCGCGATCGACGAATTCCACGCCCTCGCCCTCCAGCGTCTGCCCGATCCGGGAGAGACGGAGGCCCCCATCTGGGTCCAGCGCCTCGATCGCGCCGCGCTGGGCCGCATCGGCGGTAAACAGGACGACGTAATCGTCGCCCCCGCTGATGAGGTTGCGCACGTCCCCGCCGGAAAAAATCCAACGCAGCGCCGGATGCGAAAACGGGATCGCGTTCGCCTCGATGCGCAGCTTCAACTTGGACGCCGCCGCCAATTTGCGCGCATCCGCGATCAGGCCGTCCGAGACATCCATCGAAGCGCGCGCGAACGCCGCCACCAGCCCCGCGCATTCCGTGCGCAGCATGGGCGCCAGATAAAGCGACATCAGCCACGCCGCTTCGGCGTCGAATTCTTCACCGGGCAGCACCAGAAAGTCCGGCATCTCGCCCTTGAGCTGTTCGGACTCGGCTTTCGCCGCCGCCTCATCGCGGTCGCGCTTCAGCTCATCGAGCTTCATCGCCCCGCTGCGCAATTGCAGCCCCATCCAGGACGAGCCGATATCGCCGCCCGCCAACCACACATCCTCGCCCGGCAGCGCGTCCGCGCGCGCGGGCGTGCGCGGCCCCAGCGGCTGACCCATCAAGGTGACGGAAACCGTCAGCGGCCCTTCGCTCGAACTCGTATCGCCGCCGAGCAGCGCGATGCCGAAAGAGTCAAACTCGCCGGCAATCGCGTCGGCGAAATAGCGCAAATCTTCTGCTGGGCGGCTGTTCGGCCAGATCAAAGTCACGAGGCCCGCAACGGGCTTGGCCCCTTTGCCGATCAGGTCGGACACGTTCACCCGCACCGCCTTCATCGCCACAGTGGCGATGGGATCATCGGGCAGGAAGTGCACGCCTTCCACGATCGCGTCGGTGGTGATCACCATCGGCCCGCCAGGCTCGAACACCGCCGCGTCGTCCCGCAAGCCGCGCGCGCCTGGATGGGTCGCGACCGGCGCGAACAAAGTCCGGATCACATCGAATTCGTCAGCGGCCATGGCAGGGCTCCTTATGGCGCCGCCCGCAAATCCTTCGCGCATGCGTCGAGCGTGGCGTTCACAAAGCCCGGCTCGGGCCCGTCGAAGAAGCTCTTGGCGATCTCGACATACTCATCGATCACCACGGCAACGGGAATATCGGCGCGCTGTTCCAGTTCCGCAGCGCCCGCGCGCAGTATCGCGCGCGCCACCGCATCCAGCCGCTCCAGCTTCCAGCCTTTGCTGAGATGGCGCGCAATCGCGCGATCCAGCGTGAGCTGGCGATCCACCGCCTGCTCCACCAGCGTCTTGAACAGATCCTGATCGCCTTCGATTTCGCTGATGAGCACATCGCCGCTTTCGCGCGGCAGCTTACCGGTATCGAAATCCGCCAGCGCGTCGGCCGTGGTCGAGCCAGAAATTTCCATCTGATAAAGCGCCTGCACCGCCGCCAGGCGCGCAGCGCGGCGCGCATCGATCTCGCCCGGCTTCATTGCGGCTTCTCCGCGAAGCGCCGCCGCAGCGCGATCATCGCCAGCGCCGCCTTCAGCGCCTCGCCGCCCTTATCGCCGCGCGCGGGATCGGCGCGCTCTTCGGCCTGCGCGAGATTTTCTACGGTGAGGATGCCGTAGCCGATCGCCATGCCTTTGAGCGAAAGCTGCATCAGCCCGCGCGCGCTCTCGCCGCACACATAATCGTAATGGCTGGTCTCTCCGCGCACCACGCAGCCGAGCGCGACGAAGCCGTCATAGGCTTTGCGCGCAAGCTTGATCGCGCCCGGAATTTCGAACGCGCCCGGCACGTTGATGTGCTCCAGCGCCACTTCCGCTTCCGCCGCCACCGCTTGCGCCCCGCGCTGCATCATTTCGGCGACGGCGCGATAATAGGGGGAAACCACCACCAGCACGCGCGCGCCCGGCAGCTTCACGATCGGAGATTTTTCAGTGTCTTTCACTTCGAGAACCCGCGCCAGCCATCCACCGAAAGCCCGTAGCCTTCCAGGCCGACGATTTTATGCTCGGCATTGGAAAGCAAAATCATCCGCCCAACGCCAAGCTCATGCAGAATCTGCGAGCCGACGCCGATCACGCGCAGCGCCTCTTCTTCGCCCGCTTCGGCCGGCACGCCCTTGATCGCGCGGGTGATCGCATCGGCGGTCAGGTCGCGCAGCAGCACCAGCACGCCTGCGCCCTCGGCCTCGATCTCGTTCAACGCCCGCTCAATCAGGCCCGCGCGCCCCACATCCGCGCCCAAGACGTCGGCGGTGAACTCGATCCGATGCACGCGCACCAAGGTTGGCTGATCGGCTTTGATCTCGCCCTTCACCAGCGCGATATGCTCCACCCCGTCGAGCCGGTTGCGGAACACGACAATGCGAAAGCCCGCGCGCGCCGCGAACGCGCCGTCATGCACAGTGTCGATGTAGCGATCATAGGCGCGGCGATAGGCGATCAAATCATCGATCGCGCCGATCTTCAGATTATGGAATTGCGCGAACGCGATCAGCTCCGGCAGGCGCGCCATCGTGCCGTCATCGTTCATGATCTCGCAGATCACCGCCGCGGGGATGAGGCCCGCTTGGCGCGCAATATCCACGCTCGCCTCGGTATGGCCCGCGCGCACCAGCACACCGCCTTCGCGCGCCATCAGCGGAAACACATGCCCCGGCGAGACGATGTCTCCCGCGCCTTTGGTTCCGTCGATCGCCACCGCGATGGTGCGCGCGCGATCGGCTGCGGAAATGCCGGTATCGATGCCTTCCTTGGCTTCGATGGAAACCGTGAACGCGGTGCCCAGCCGCG
>DAOMPU010000292.1:0-3687 GCA_035444925.1 Terricaulis sp.
GTGACGGAGTTCGTGGGCATGGCGCCGATGCTGCTGGAAAACGCCGCGATCGTGCAATTCCTGAAACCGATGGCGCTCTCGCTGGCGTTCGGCGTCCTGTTCTGCATGCCGGCCACCTTGATCCTGACGCCCGCCTTCTACATGATCGGCGTTGACATGAAGCGCGCGTTCACCGGCATGTTCCGCATGTACGCGCGCCTCTATACCGGGCGCGGCAAACTGGCGGCGGCCGAGTAAAAACGAGCAATGAGGGGAAGACACATGGTTCAAATGACTCGCCGCGCCATGGGCGCGTCGACTGTGGCGCTGCTCGCCGGCTGCGCCAGCGCCAATACCGCCGCGCCCGCGGGCCCCGCGCGCCCTCCGGCCGCGCTCGGCTCGTTCGGCGTCGATCTCGCGGGGCGCGATCTTTCCGCGACTCCCGGCGATGATTTCCAGCGCTACGCCAACGGCGCCTGGCTCGACACCACCGAAATCCCGGCCGACCGCACCCGCTGGGGCACGTTCGACATCCTGCGCGATCGCGCCGACCGCGATGCGCGCGTGATCATCGAAGAAGCCGCCAGCGCCGGCGGCGCTGCGGGCTCGAACCAACAGAAGATCGGCGATTTCTACAATGCCTATCTCAACCAAGATGCGATCGACGCGGCGGGCCTTGCGCCCATCCAGGGCGAGATCGATCAGATCAACGCGCTGCGCACGCATGAGCAAACCATCCGCCTGATCGCGGCGCCCGGCATCGCCGTGAACTCGCCGATCGCGATGTACGTCACGCTCGATCAAGGCAATCCCGATCGCTATTGCATCGGCATGACGCATGCGGGCCTTGGCCTGCCCGAGCGCGAATATTATCGCCGCAGCGACGGGCAATTCCCCGCCCTGCGCCAAGCCTATCAAGCGCATGTGGAGCGTATGCTGGGCGTTGCCGGCGAAGCCAACGCGGCGCGCAAGGCCCAGCAAGTGATGGCGCTGGAAACGCAGATCGCGGAAATGCATTGGCCGGTGGCCGATCGCCGCGACCGCTCGCGCACCTATAACGTGATGACGCGCGCGCAAATCCGCGCGCTGGCGCCGAACTTCCCCTGGGATGCGGCGTTCGATTCCGCCGGCTATGGCGCGGTTGAGGATGCGGATTTGCGCGAAGTCAGCGCGATCCAAAATCTCGCGGGCCTGTTCATGCGCACGCCGGTTTCGACCTGGCGCCCGTATCTGGTGTTCCACCTGATGCGCAACAACGCGCACCTGCTGCCGCGCGAGATCGACGACGCGAACTTCGATTTCTACGGCAAGACGCTGCAGGGCCAGCCCCAGCAGCGCGAACGCTGGAAGCGCTCGGTGGATGCGGTCAACGGCGCGCTGGGCGAAGCCATCGGCCAGATCTATGTGCAGCGCCACTTCCCGCCGGAAGCCAAAGCGCAAATGCTGGAGCTGGTGGAAAACATGCGCACCGCCTACGGCCAGCGCATCGATCAGCTGCAATGGATGAGCGCGGAAACCAAAGTGGTGGCGCGCGAAAAGCTCGCCGCGTTCCGCCCCAAGATTGGCTATCCCGATAAGTGGCGCGATTATTCCACGCTCGACGTGCGCGCGGGCGACGCCTATGGCAATGCCAAGCGCGCGCAATTGTGGAACCACGCCGAGGAAGTCTCGCGCCTCGGCCAGCAGACCGATCGCGATGAATGGTTCATGACGCCGCAAACGGTGAACGCCTATTACAATCCCCGCGGCGATCCTGCAGCCGCCCTTCTTCGATCCCAACGCCGATCCGGCCGTGAATTACGGCGCGATCGGCGGCGTGATCGGCCATGAAATGGGCCACGGCTTTGACGATCAAGGCGCCAAATCCGATGCGCGCGGCGTGCTGCGCGATTGGTGGAATGCGCAAGACGTGGAGCGCTTCGGCGAAGTCACCGGCCGCCTCGCCGCGCAATACGAGCAATTCAGCCCGCTTGAAGGCTTGCATCTCAACGGCCGCCTAACGCTCGGTGAAAACATCGGCGACAATGGCGGGCTGCAAGTGGCCTATCACGCCTACCAAATCTCGCTGCACGGCCAGGCGGCGCCGGAGATCGACGGCTATAGCGGCGATCAGCGCTTCTTCCTCGGCTGGGCGCAGGTGTGGCGCGGCAAATTGCGCGACGAAGCGATGCGCAATCAGGTGATGACCGGCCCCCACTCGCCGCCGCAATACCGCACCAACGGCACGGTGCGAAACATGGACCCCTGGTACGCCGCGTTCAACGTGCAGCCGGGCCAGGCGCTCTATCTGCCCCCGGATGAGCGCGTGACCATCTGGTAGCGCCAAACGCCCGCCCGCCGCGCGCGCGCGGGCGTTCATCGCATAGTTAGAAGGCTCCCCGCGCCCGACCTCTTGACCGAGGGCGGGCGCGGTTCTTCATGGGCCCAAAGCCTCAGGGAGCTGATCATGCAGATGACACGCCGCGCCATGGGCGCATCTTCCATCGCCCTGCTCGCCGGCTGCGCCAGCGCCGCGCCGACGCAAAGCGCCGCCCGCGCACCCGCCGCCATCGGCAGTTTCGGCATCGATCTCACGGGCCGCGACCCGAACGTGGCGGCGGGCGATGATTTTTTCCGTTACGCCAACGGCGCTTGGCTTGATCGCACCGAAATCCCGGCGGACCGCACGCGCTGGGGCACGTTCGACATCCTGCGCGATAAATCAGACCGCGATCAGCGCGTCATCATCGAGCAAGTCGCCGCCAGCGGCGGCGCGGCCGGATCGAACCAGGCCAAAATCGCCGCGATCTACAATGCCTATCTCAACCAGGACGCCATCGACGCCGCGGGCCTTGCCGCGCTGGACGCCGATCTCGCGCTCGTCAGCGCGGCGCGCACGCATGAGGATGTGATCCGTCTGATGGCGCGCGACGATCTCGCCGCCAACGGGCCGATCCGCGTGTTCGTTGCGCTCGATGCGCGCCGGCCGACGCAATACAGCGTCACCATGAGCCATGCGGGCCTGGGCATGCCCGAGCGCGAATATTATCGCCGCAGCGACGGGCAATTCCCCGCCATCCGCGACGCTTATCGCGCCTACATCGAAAACGTGCTGACGCTGGCGCGGCAAAGCAATCCGGGCGCGAAAGCGCGCGCGATCCTCGCGCTGGAAACGCAAATCGCCGAACGCCACTGGCCCATCGCCGACCGCCGACAGCGCGACCGGCTCTACAATCTGCACAATCGCGCCGAGCTCAACGCCATCGCGCCGCGCTTCCCCTGGGACGCCGGGCTCGATGCGGCTGGCCTGGGCGCCACGCAGGAAATCGTGGTGCGCGAATTGAGCGCGATGCGCCCGCTCGCCGATCTCTTCCTGGCGACGCCCGTGGATACCTGGAAGAGCTACCTCGCCTTCCACGTCATCAACAATCATTGCGATGTGCTGCCGCGCGCGTTCGACGCCGCGAATTTCGACTTCTTCGGCCGCACGTTGAATGGCCAGCCCGAGCCGCGCGAGCGCTGGAAGCGTTCCATTGACGCCGTCAACGACGCGATGGGCGAAGCGGTGGGCGAGCTTTATGTGCAGCGCCACTTCCCGCCTGAAGCCAAGGCGCAGATGCTGGAGCTGGTGGAAAACCTGCGCATCGCCTACGGCCAGCGCATCGACGGCCTCACCTGGATGAGCGCGGAAACCAAAGTGGTGGCGCGCGAAAAGCTCGCCGCCTTCAT
>DAOMPU010000293.1:0-3670 GCA_035444925.1 Terricaulis sp.
GTGCGATCGATCGCGCCTTTCAGATTGACCCAATAATTCACCGGGCCGTCATGGGCGATTTCCTGAAAGACGATTACGTCCGATTGTTCTCCGGCCAGCGTCTCGGCGATGAAATCCACGTTGGCCCGCACCGCCGCGCGCGAGGGCGGAAACATGTGCTCGCCCCCGTCGCTGATGAAATCGCTCTCCGCGCCGAGCCCGCCATAGCCCAGATTCCAGACCGTGATGCTGAGCGCATCATCCGCCACTAAAGCTTCAGCGCGGCCAAAGCGTTCGCGCACGTCGCGCGGATCAGCCACGCTGTTGGAATTCAGCGCAAAGAAGCCCGCGGCCCAAACCACAAGCACAGCTGCAACGATACCCATGGCGACCAACACGCGTTTCATGCCCTTCCCCGCCCTGAAGCTTTAATCGCGCCCGCGGCGCAGCGGGAGCGAATTCTCATATCCCGCTCTTCTTGGCGCCTTTGTCCCCGCCCGTCGCGCGCTCGGCCGCGAACTGGATGCCGCCGGCGAACAGCGCCACGCCCGAACCTTCGCCGCTGATCGCGCCGGCGAAGCCAAGCAAGTTTCGCCGCTGGTTCAGCTGCACTACGATTTCGTTGAAGCGCTTCGTCTCCTCCCAAAGCCCAAGCTCCGGATCGGGCCGCACCGCCGCGATCATGCCCAGCGCATCTTCGATCAGCACCGCGTAAGAGCCGAAATAGACCAAAAGCCCCATCAAGATCATGCCGCCGATGGCGATCGCGGTCGTCACCTGGGTGATCGCGGCCGCGCC
The DNA here is from genome assembly GCA_035444925.1 of Terricaulis sp. Taxonomy (GTDB): domain Bacteria; phylum Pseudomonadota; class Alphaproteobacteria; order Caulobacterales; family Aquidulcibacteraceae; genus Vitreimonas. Next base: position 778 of record DAOMPU010000293.1, read on the forward strand.
CTTGAGAAACACGTTCTTCACCGGCGTCGCCACCAAGAGCACGTTGAGCGCGAACACGCAGGCGGCGAACACGAAGGTCGGGTTCATCTGATCCTGCAGCGTGTTGGTGGCCATCGCCACACCGCCGTTCGCATCCTCGACATAAGCGAGCGTGGCGCCCACCGCGCCATTCCGGCTCGCGGCTTCGGCTTTGGCCAAGGTGTTGAGAATATCGAGCGATTGCGCATCGAACACGGCCTTATCGGCGTAAAACTCAAACCCAAGCAGCGTGACCACCAGCGCGCCGCAGGCAAAGAAAATCACGGAATAGACCGCATACGCACAATAAGCGTTGCGCAGGTGCGCCTGATAGGCCTTGTCCTTGCCTTCATTCTTCGCGGCGCGCACGACGCTGAAGGCGTAAACCAGATAGATCAGAAAAACGGCGAGGAAGCCCAGCGCCACGGCGCCCGCATTGCGCACGAACAGATCGGTGAAATCGACGCTGGTGAACGCAAGCGCCACCACCACCACGATCGTGCAGGCGGTGAACAAAAACAGCTCGCCCCAGAAGCCGGAGACGCGCTGCTCGCCCTTTTCAGTCATGTAGCGCACAGAGTGGCGCTCGACCCAGACTTGGCCCGCCAGCACGTAGGCCCAGAGCAGGAAGCCCACGGCCACCACATAGATCGCGAACAGAAGTTCGAAATCATCGCCCTCGGCGGGCGGTAAATTCAGCAGACTCGCCAGCATGGATCGGCTCCCCGCACCAGATCGCGCTCTAAGACGCTAGCCCCGCGCGCGCAAGGCGCTATTGAAGGCGCGATGAGCGACGACACGGAATCCGAAGCCGGCGAAATCCGCACCGCCGCCGCCCCGCCCGAGGCGGCGGGCGAGCGCGTGGATGCATGGCTCGGCGCGCTCTGGCCCGATCTTTCGCGCTCACGCGTGCAGGGGCTGATCGGCGCCGGCAAGCTCAGCGCCGATGGCGCGCTGGTGGCGGCGTCGAAAGAAAAAGTGCGCGCGGGCGCAACCTACGCGCTGGCCCTGCCCCCGCCCGAGCCTGCCGCGCCGCAGCCGGAAAGCCTGCCGCTCAACATCGTCTATGAAGACGAGCACCTCATCGTCATCGACAAAGCCTCTGGCATGGCGATGCATCCCGCGCCCGGCTCGATGCGCGGCACGCTGGTCAACGCGCTGCTGGCCCATTGCGCCGATAGCCTTTCCGGCATCGGCGGCGTGGCGCGCCCCGGCATCGTGCACCGCATCGATAAGGATACGACCGGGCTCGTCGTCGTCGCCAAGCATGATCGCGCGCATCAGGGCCTCGCCAAGCTGTTCGCCAAGCACGATCTGGAACGCGTGTATTACGCGGTCACGCGCGGCGCGCCGAAGGAGCGCGCGGCCACGATCGAAAACCGCATCGGCCGCTCCGGCGATGATCGGCGCAAATACGTGGTGCTGCGCAATCCCGAAAGCGACGCAGGCAAAATCGCGGTGACGCAATATTGGACGGTGGAAAGCTTCGGCCAAGCGCAAGGTGAAAGCGTGGGCCGCGCCGCCGCCGCGCTTTTGGAGTGCCGCCTGCACACCGGGCGCACGCACCAAATCCGCGTGCACCTTTCGCATCTCGGCGCGCCTTTGATCGGCGATCCGCTTTACGGCAAGCAGCGCGCGCTGGGCGCCGCCGGCCCGCACGCGGGCGAGGCGGATGAGGCCGCCCGCGCTTTCCCGCGCCAGGCGCTGCACGCGGCGGTGCTGGGCTTTACGCACCCGATCACGAAGGAAGAGCTGCGCTTCGAAAGCGCGCCGCCGGGCGATATTTCCGCGCTGCTGGACGTTTTGCGCCGGCTCTGAACCAATTTCGCCGCTTTCCTGCGGCCAAAGCGCCGGTATGGGGGAGAGCATTGCTCTGGCGGATTGGCGCGTGCGCGTGCTGGCGCGGGCCGGCGCTTTCGTGCTGTGCGCCGCGTTCTGCGCGCTGCTTGTGCTGGCCTCACGCGTGACGCTTTCGCCCGAGGGCACGGCTGGCGGCGTCGAGGTGTTTCTTGAGCGCCCGCCTGAACGCGAACTCGCCCGCCCGGCGCAGCCGCGCCCAAGCCAAGCCGGCGCGCCAATTCCAAGCCCAGCGCCCGCCACCGCCCCCAGCGCCGACGCCGCCATGCAGGCGCAGCTGCTGCGCTGCTTCGTGCGCCCGGGCCAGCCACGCCCGCCCGGGTGCCCCAGCGAACCGCCGCCGGAAGATTGGCGCCGCCCGCAGCTGCCGGTGGGCGGCGATTACGCGCCCCCGCCCGAGCCGGATATGAACGCCATCTACACCCGCGCCGAACGCGACACGCTGGTCATGCCCTCCTGCATCCGGGACAAAACCTCCGGCGCGTGCATGCGTTTCGGCCAGCGCCCGCCCCCGCCTTCGCGAAGTGCAGAACAAATCTGCCGTGACGGCGGATTGGGCGGCCCCTGCCGCCCTCCGGCGGAACAAGAGGAATAGCCCCCGGCAAAGAGCCCTGAATGCAGGCATGACTAGGTCTGGTGGGTCGTTCCCGCCCGGTTCACGGCGCTGATTCTAGACCTTGATTTCGTTTCGCTTGCCGAATCGGTGAGTTCTTGTTATGTTCTGTCGGTAAAGGAATCCTGAATTCCTTTTTAGGCGGCGATTGAGGCAGGCCCGGCGCCGGACGGGCAAAGTCTTGAACCGCTCCCTATATTAACACTCGGCGCTGGCGCCACAGGCGCGGCCGTTTGTTCAAGCGTGAAGAACGGCGACCTGCCCAGCGGCCAAGAGAGGGGAAACTCAACATGGCATCTACCGCGCTTACGCTTGCGCTCTCTCCTGAGCAGGGGCTGCAACGCTATCTCTCGGAAATCCGCAAATTTCCGATGCTCACCAAAGAAGACGAATTCATGCTGGCCA
>DAOMPU010000294.1:0-3659 GCA_035444925.1 Terricaulis sp.
TCGTGCTCGGCATGGCGCACCGCGGGCGCCTCAACGTGCTCGCCGCCGTGATGGGCAAGCCCTATCAGGCGATCTTCCATGAATTCCAAGGCGGTTCGGCCCAGACGGACGACGTGATCGGCTCGGGCGATGTGAAATATCACCTCGGCGCCTCAAGCGATCGGGCGTTCGACGGCAACAACGTGCACCTGTCGCTCACGGCGAACCCGTCTCACCTTGAAATTGTCAACCCGGTCGTGCTCGGCAAGGCGCGCGCCAAGCAGGCCAAGCGCGCGACCTGGACCGAGGAAGGCGAGGCGCTGCACGCGCTGCGCGCGCGCGTGATGCCGCTTCTGATCCATGGCGACGCCGCGTTCGCGGGGCAGGGCGTGGTGATGGAATGCTTCGCGCTCTCTGGCCTGCGCGGCTACCGCACCGGCGGGGCGATGCACTTCATCATCAACAACCAGATCGGCTTCACCACCGCGCCGCACTATTCGCGCTCCAGCCCGTACCCGAGCGACGTTGCGCTCATGGTGCAAGCGCCGATCTTCCACGTGAACGGCGACGACCCCGAAGCGGTCGTGTTCGCCGCGAAGGTCGCCACCGAATATCGCCAGCTGTTCGGCAAGGACGTGGTGATCGACATGTTCTGCTATCGCCGCTTCGGCCACAACGAAGGCGATGATCCCACCATGACGCAGCCGATCATGTATCGGCGCATCAAGGATCAGCAGACGACGCTTGAGATTTATTCCAAGCGTCTGATCGAGGAAGGCGTGATCAGCCAAGGCGATCTCGCGAGCTGGACCGAAGAATTCAACCAATTCCTGGATACCGAGTTCGACGCCGGCAAAGCCTTCAAGGTCAACAAGGCCGATTGGCTCGACGGCGTGTGGGCCGGCTTCGGCTTGCCGGAAGACGACGATCGCCGCGGCAAAACCGAGGTCGATCTGCAGCGCCTCGGCGCGCTCGGGCGCCGCATCACCGACATCCCGCGCGATTTCGCCATGCACAAAACCGTGCAGCGCGTGGTCGAAACCCGCCGCAAGGCGATCGAGGAAGCGCGCGACATCGATTGGGCGCTGGCTGAGCACCTGGCCTTCGCCACCTTGCTGGATGAAGGCTTCCACGTGCGCCTTTCGGGGCAAGACAGCTGCCGCGGCACGTTCTCGCAGCGCCATTCGCACTTCATCGATCAGAACACGGAGGCGCGCTACACGCCGCTCAACAATCTGCATATCGAGCAGGCGCATTACGAAGTGATCGATTCGCTGCTCTCGGAAGAGGCGGTGCTGGGCTTTGAGTATGGCTATACGCTGGCCGATCCGAAAACGCTGACGCTGTGGGAAGCGCAATTCGGCGACTTCGTGAACGGCGCCCAGGTGGTGATCGATCAATTCATCTCCTCTGGCGAGCGCAAATGGCTGCGCATGTCCGGCCTCGTCATGCTGCTGCCGCACGGCTACGAGGGCCAAGGGCCCGAGCACAGCTCGGCCCGGGTCGAGCGCTTCTTGCAGCAATGCGCGGAAGACAACATGCAGGTGGTGAATTGCACCACGCCGGCAAACTACTTTCACGTGCTGCGCCGCCAGATGCACCGCGATTTCCGCAAGCCGCTGATCGTGTTCACGCCCAAATCGCTGCTGCGCAACAAGAAGGCGGTGTCCAGCCTGGCCGAATTCGGCCCTGGCTCTTCGTTCCATCGCGTGCTCTGGGATGACGCGCAGCTCAACAACGGGAACACGTCGATCAAGCTGAAGGGCGACAGCGAAATCCGCCGCGTCGTGATCAGCGCCGGCAAGGTCTATTACGACCTGCTGGATGAGCGTGAAAAGCGCGGCCTCGATGATGTCTATCTGCTGCGGCTCGAGCAATTCTATCCCTGGCCGATGAAGTCGATCATGACCGAGCTCGCGCGTTTCCCGAACGCCGAAGTGGTCTGGTGCCAGGAAGAGCCCAAGAACATGGGCGGCTGGACCTTCGCCGATCCTTGGCTGGAGCTCACGCTCGAAAAGCTCGATGTGAAAGCCAAGCGCGCGCGCTATGCCGGCCGCCCTGCGACCGCCTCTACGGCGGCGGGCATGATGTCTAAGCATCTTAAAGAGCTTGAAGCGTTCCTCGGCGAAGCGTTGGGCTGACGATGATTTCCGCCTCCTGCCATTGCGGCGCGGTGCGCTACACGGTCGAAGCCGCGCCCCAGCAATTGCTGGATTGCAATTGTTCGCATTGCCGGCTCTATGGCGGGCTCTGGGCCTATTATCCTCAGCGCGAGGTGAAGTTCGAAGCGGACGATACGTTCATCTACATGTGGGGAGACCGCATGTTGGAAATGCATCATTGCAAAACGTGCGGTTGCTTCTCGCATTGGACAATCGTGGGCGAGGCCGATGCGCCGAAGATCGGCGTCAATGCGCGTTTGATGCGCGGGCTTGATCCCGCCAAAGTGCCGGTGGTTCAGAAGAACAACGGCAACGACCATATCTTCTGGACCAAATCGGATCGGCCCGCGGCGCCGAGCCACGACAAACCGAGTTAGAGTGAAGCGATGACAGACATTGTTGTGCCGACCTTGGGCGAAAGCGTCACCGAAGCGACGGTGGCCAAGTGGCTGAAAAACGCCGGCGACGCGGTGAAGAAGGACGAGACTTTGGTCGAACTCGAAACCGATAAGGTTTCGGTGGAAGTCTCCGCGCCGGAGGCGGGCACGCTTTCTGAAATCATCGCCGAGGAAGGCGCCACCGTCGGCATCGGCGCCATTCTTGGGCGCATGGGCGCCGCGGGCGCAGCCGCCGCCGCGCCGAAGGCTGAAGCGCCGAAAGCCGCGCCGCCCCCGCCGCCAGCGGCCAAGCCCGCAGCCAGCGGCGCGCAGAACCCGCCTTCGGTGCAGCGCATCGCGGCGGAAAGTAACGTCGATCTCTCCGGCGCGTCAGGCTCAGGCAAGGATGGCCGCGTCACCAAAGCGGACGCGCTGGCGCTGATCGAGAAGGGGAGCGCTTCCGCGCCTGCGCAGTCTGCTGCGCACCCGCCGCTGCAAGCGCGCGTGGTGGGAGACCGCGAAGAGCGCGTGCCGATGACGCGGCTGCGGCGCACCATCGCGCGCCGCCTCAAGGAAGCGCAAAACAACGCCGCGATGCTGACGACCTTCAACGAGGCGGACATGTCCGCCGTGATGGCCGCGCGCAACAAGTACAAGGATCCGTTCGAGCGGAAGCACGGCGTGAAGCTGGGCTTCATGTCCTTCTTCGTGAAGGCGTGCATCGCCGCTTTGAAGGAAATTCCCAACGTCAACGCCGAGATCGATGGCGACGACATCATCTACAAGAACTTCTACGACATCGGCATCGCCGTCGGCACCGATCGCGGCCTCGTCGTGCCCGTGGTGCGCGATGCGGATCACAAGAGCATGGCCGAGATCGAGCAGGAGATCGGCGAGCTTGGCGTGAAAGCGCGCGATGGCCACCTGAAGCTCGAAGACCTGCAAGGCGCCACGTTCACGATCTCCAATGGCGGCGTCTATGGCTCGCTGATGTCCACGCCGATCCTCAACGCGCCGCAATCAGGCATCTTGGGCATGCACAAGATTCAAGAGCGCCCGGTCGTGATCGATAAGCAGATCGTGATCCGCCCGATGATGTATCTGGCGCTCTCCTACGATCACCGCATCGTCGATGGCAAAG
>DAOMPU010000295.1:0-3652 GCA_035444925.1 Terricaulis sp.
GGCTGGGAATGGGTGGTGGCGAACATGGGCGCGGTGCCGGTGGTGTCGCTGGCGCTGGGGCCGTGCGCGGGGCTTGGCGCGGGGCGCGTGGCGGCGAGCCATTACAGCGTGATGGTGCAGGGCCTTTCCCAAATTTTCGTCGCCGGCCCGCCGGTGGCGAAGGCGATTGGCGAGGATGTCGATAAGGAGAGCCTGGGCGGGGCGGAAATCAACGGCAAGAACGGCGTGGTGGACGATCTGGCCACCAGCGAGGCGGAGGCGTTCGCGCGGGCGCGGCGCTTTCTCTCCTATCTGCCGGCTTCCGTGCACGAAACCGCGGCGCGCGTGCAGATCGCCGATCCGCCCGATCGGCGCGACGATACCTTGATCAAAGCCGTGCCGCGCGATCGGCGCGTGCCGTACAAGATGCGGCGCATCGTGGAAGCCTGCGTGGATGCGGGCAGCTTCTTTGAGATCGGCCAGCAATGGGGGCGCGGCATCATCACCGGCCTTGCGCGCATCGATGGCTACAGCGTTGCGGTGATCGCAGGCGATCCGATGTTTCTGGCCGGCGCATGGACTTCAGACGTGTGCCGCAAGGTGATCAAGCACGTTGATCTGGCGCAAACGTTCCACCTGCCCGTGGTGCATTTCGTGGATTGCCCCGGCTTCGCCGTGGGCGTGAAGCATGAGCGCGCGGGCGTGGTGAAGCTGGGCGTGCAGGCGATGGCGGCGGTGTATCAGGCGCGCGTGCCGTGGTGCTCGATCGTGGTGCGCCAGGCGTTTGGACTGGCGGGCTCGGCGATGATGAACCCCACGCGCGCCAAGGTGCGCTATTGCTGGCCGAGCGGCGATTGGGGCTCACTGCCTTTGGAGGGCGGCATCGAGGCGGCGTATAAAAGCGAAATCGAAGCGCACCCCGAGCCGGAGAAGCGCCTGAAGGAAATCCGCGCCTGGGCCGAGGCTTTGCGCTCCCCCTTCCGCACGGCGGAGGCGTTTTACGCCGAAGAGATCATCGATCCGCGCGATACGCGGCCCTTGCTGTGCGAATGGGCCAACCTTGCGCAAGGCGCGCTGGAAACCGGGCCGAGCAGCTTCGGCATGCGCCCCTAGCGCGCCGCTTGCATGCGCAAGAAGGCGATGAATTTTTCGTTCGGGTAAAGCTGCGCCACGATCTCGGGATAGAGGCGCGAGCCGTGCGCGCTGTTGGTGAAGATCACTACGCCGAGGCGCCGCTCCGGAACGAAGAAAGCTATCGCCTGCTCGCCGTCATCGCTGCCGGTATGCATGATCAGTGTTTCATCGCCATAGCGAAACACCATCCAGCCGAGCCCCATGCCCACGCCATCAGGGCACGCCTCCATCGCTAGCCGCCCCTCGCCTTCGCCGCACCCGCCCTCGCGCAGTTGGGCGGGATAAACATAACGCTGCGCAGCGATTCCCGGCGACACGCCCTCGCCGTTCATCACGGAGAGCATGAAGCGCGCGTAGTCGCCCACTGTAGTGTAGAGATCGTCCGCCGCATTCATTTCGCGTTCGCGGATGCTGGGCGCGAGCGCGGCGCCTTCTGAATCATGCGGGATCGCGATGCGGCCCTCAAACCAGGGGCGGCGCGTGTAGGCGGTGCTGGGCATGCCGACGGCGTCCAGCACCGAACGCTGCACCATCGCTTCAAACGCCTCGCCGTTGCGCGCCTGCATGTAGCGGCGTGCATATTCGAAGCCTTCACCCGAATAGGTGAAGCCCTCGCCCGGCGGACTACGGAAGCTGAGCACGCCCTCGGTTTGCGCGCGCCAATTGGCGAAGCCTGTCTGGTGCGTGAGCGCGACACGCAGCGTCAGCGCATCAAGGCGCGGATCGCCGGCGAGATCGGGATCGACCCAATAGCGCGACATCGGCTCGTCGAGATCGGCGCGGCCGGCTGAAACCGCGCGCAGCATCGCCTCCGCCGAGAGCGGCTTGGCGAGCGAGGCGACGTTGTAAAGCGTATCGATGCTGGCGGGCTCGCCTTCGCTTTGCGCGCCGTAAGCGGCCGTCCAGGCGATGCGACCATCCTCGATGAAGGCGATGGCCACGCTGGGGACTTGATGCTGCACGAGCCAGCGCGGGGCGGCGGCGTCAAGCGCGGCGGGCGGCCTGCTCGCGCACGCGCCGAGCGCCGCGGCCAGCGCCAAAATCCATATCCTCATGCGGAGCCTCCGCAGCGCAGATGCCGGCGGGCCGCGCTACGGATGCAAAAAAGGCCGCAGCTTGCGCCGCGGCCTTTAAGCTTGGTGACGAACCGCGCCGTTACGGCGTGGCCGGAGCCGGCTCCGGCGTTTCAGCCGGGGTTTCAGCCGGCGTTTCCGGCGCAGCTTCCGGCGTCGCCGCAGGCTCAGCCGCCGCGGGCGCGGTCGGCGCGGGCGCCGGCAGGGCCGACGCCGGCGCGACCAGATTGGTCACCGGCGTGATGTCGCCTTGCGCGACGTAGAACACGTCGCGGCTGCGCGAACCGCCCGCTTGGGTCGGATCGTCGTTATAGATTTCGTACGTGGTCCAATCGTCTTCGCTGGTGGCCGGATCGTCCACGCGCGCGGCGGCGAGCAGCGCATCCACGCGGTTATAGACTTGCGGCATCACGCCGGCTTCTTCGCCGTCATAGCGCAGACGCAGCACCGTGCCGGACGGCGTCTGGCCCACCTTGCCGATCAGCAGCGCGCGCGGCGTGCGCCCGCGATAGGGATAACCGACCTGATAGCAATATTGGCCGCCAACCACGCGCGGCTCCACCGCCATCAGCGGGCCCGTGGGCGTCAGACCCGTCGTGCGCATGATCGGCGGGATCGCTTCGGTGGCTTGCTGGATGATCGAGGTGATCGATTCCGCACTCGTGTCCGAGCAATTCTCTACGTAGAAGAAGGGCTGCGCCGCCACTTGCTCCACCACATAGGTGAGGCCGTCGAACGTCGCGTTCGGCAGGCTGGTGAGATCGCCCGTCACGGTGGCGACGGCGGCTTCCATCACCGGGGTCACCGGGCCGCCGCCGATCGCGGTGAAGCGCGCGACGGGGTTGGAGCCCAAATCTTTTTCCAGGCGCATGCGCACGTTGGAGCCTTCGCCTTCCGGCGTGACGGTGTAGGTCACGCGGCCCACGCCCTGATCGGCGTACGCCACCGTGCCGACGACGGTGTCGCCTTCAGTGGAGGTGACTTCCGTCAGCGTGACGCCTTCGGCCAATTGCGTGCCGGCGGGCGTGGAAGCCAAACGCGCCAGCACCGTCGGCGCCGGGCTCGAAACAGAAATGCTCTCGGTTTTGCTGGCGGTGTTCGGCAGCAGGAAGAAGCCCGCGCCAACAGCGATCACCAAGATCACAAGAATAATAAGAAGAATGCGTCCCACGGCGGCCATCGCCTACCCTCCTGGCTTCTGCCCAACGTCCGGCGCTTCCCTAGCAGGTCAAAGCGCCGCGCCAAACCCCCAAAATCGGCGAAGCGCCGCTGGACAAACGCCGAACGCGCTTTTTCCGCCACGGCGCCCGTGGTTTAAGCGAAGTGATTCGGAGCATTCATGACCCAAGATGTCACGTATGGCGGCTATTTGAAGTTGAAGGAGCTCCTGGCCTGCCAGGCGCCCCAGACCGCCGAGCATGACGAATTGCTGTTCGTCATCCTGCATCAGACCATGGAATTGTGGA
>DAOMPU010000296.1:0-3642 GCA_035444925.1 Terricaulis sp.
AGTGGAGAGCAATCCCGCTTTGGCGGCGCAGCGCCAGCGCCTGAACGCCACGCGTGAAGCGCTGCCGCAAGCGTGGGCCGAAGCGTTGCCGCAGATTTCCGTCTCGGGTTCGGCCACGCGCAGCGCCAACGATTCCGATAACCCCGCGCTCGATACGCTGGCGCGCGAGAACTGGTCGGCCAACGCCAGCGCTTCGCAGCTGCTGTTTGGCGGCGGGCGGGTGCTGGCCTCCACGCGCGGGGCGCGCGCGCAAATCCGCGGCGCGGTGGCGAATTACGATCTCGCGCTGCAGACGCTGCTGCTGGACGTGACGCGCGCTTACGCCGACGTGCGCCAGGCGCATGCGGTGGTGGCCGCGCGCGAAACCACGGTGTCCAATCTCTCGACCCTGTTCGAATACGCCCAGGCGCAGTTCGACGCCGGCGTGGTGACGCGCACCGACGTGGCCCAGTCGCAAGCGCGCCTCGCGCAAGCGCGCACGCAGCTGGTGCAGGCGCAAGGCGCGCTCGCCGCCTCCGTGCAGGCCTATCAGCGCCTGGTGGGGCGCCCGCCCTCCAATCTTGAAGCGCCGATGAACGCGGCCGGCCTGCCGGGCGATCTGGAATCGGCGCTGCAAACTGCCGGCGTGCAAAGCCCCACGCTGCGCGCCGCCGTGGCCGCGACAGAGCAGGCCGACGCGGCCGTCGCTTCCGCCGCCGCGCAAGGGCGCCCGCGCGTTTCGCTTGAAGCCGGTTACGGGATCGGCGCCGATTTCAACGATGATTTCTCCGAGAGCACCAACGATTCGGTGGGCGTGCGCGTTTCGGTGCCGATCTTCCAGGGCGGGGTGATCCAATCGCGCACGCGCCAGCAGCGCGCCTTGCGCTCGGCCGCCAATCTCGATCTCGCCTCCACTCAGCGCGGCGTGCAAGAGCAAGTGACCAACGCCTGGACCGGCCTCGCCAGCGCGCGCGCGGCGGTGCAATCGGCGCGCGAGCAAGTGGAAGCGTCCGAGCTGGCGTATGAAGGCGTGCGGCTGGAGCAGGAAACCGGGCTGCGCTCCACGGTCGAGGTGCTGGACCAGGAAGCTGATCTGCTCACGGCGCGCATCGCGCTGGCGCAGGCGGAGCGCGATCTGGTGGTGGCCGAGCGGCAGATGCTCGCTGCTGTGGGCTCGCTCGGCGTCGAAGGCGAGCAGGCCGGGGCGATGCCGCCGCCGAACGACGAGTTGCGCGGGCGCTAGAGCAAAGGCGCCATATTTAAGTTTGATCCATCCGCCAAACTCTGCCTCAATTGCTTCGCTTGAGGAGGGGACATGGGCGGACGTTATCTGATCGCTTTGGCGATGTGCGCGGCGCTTTGGGGCGTCGCGCCAATTCCTGAGGCCGGCGCACAGCAATCCAGCATGCCGAGCTTCAGATCCGACGCGGATCTACGCCGTTTCCTCACGCGCGGCGGCGATCTTGATATCGCCGTGCCGCCGCCGCCCCCGCCGCCTTCACCGCCGCCCCCGGTGGCTGCGCCTTCTCCCGGCGCCGCGCCTGCGCCTTCCGCGCCCTCAGCGCCGGACAATCCCGCCATCACCAGCACGCAAATTGTGGGCGTGGATGAGGGCGGCATCGTCAAGGTCAGCGGCGATTATCTGATTGTGCTGCGCCGCGGGCGTTTGTTCTCGATCTCCACCGCCGATTCCGATCTGCGCCCCGTGCATCAGATTGATGCGTATCCGCCCGGCGTCAGCGGGCGCGGCGATTGGTACGATGAAATGCTGATCTCCGGCGATCTGATCATCGTCGTCGGGTATTCGTATCGGCGCGGCGGCACAGAGATAAATCGCTTCCGCATTGCGCGCGATGGGCGCTTCAATTTCGTCGATTCACACCATCTGCGCTCCAACGATTATTATTCGAGCCGCAATTACGCCTCGCGCCTGATCGGCACGCAGCTCGTGGTGTACACGCCGCTCTTCTTCAGTTGGAATGCGGACGATCCGCTCGATGCGCTGCCGGGCATGAGCCGCTGGGAGCCGGGGCAGGAGGCGCCGCGTTGGCGCCGCATCGCCACCGGGCGCCAAGTGTTTTTGCCCGCGCCGATGCGGCGCGCGGGGCCGACGGCCGTCGAAGCCATGCATACGGTGTCGCGCTGCGATCTCGCGCAGGCGGAGCTCTCATGCACGGCGACGGTGGTGCTCGGCCCGGCCTCGCGCACCTTCTTCGTCTCGCAAAACGCGGTCTATGTTTGGGTGAATTACACTTGGCAGCGCCAGGAGCAGGCGGGCTATCTCTATCGCATCCCGCTCGACGGCTCGCGCCCCGGCGCGGCGCAAGTGCGCGGCGGGCCGATCGATCAATTCTCGTTCCACCCCAATGCGGCCGACAGCACGATCGACGTGCTGGCCGCCAGCCGCAGCGCTGGCGATGAGATGTGGGCGCCGGAATTCGCCGGCGGGCGCCCGGCGCTGCTGCGCCTGCCCACCAGCCGTTTCGGCGATGGCTCGCGCGCGCCCCGCGCCAGCGATTATCACTGGCTGCCGGGCGGGGAGAATTCGAACATCGGCCACAATCGCTTCGTCAACGGGCGCCTGCTCTACAGCCTGTTCAGCTGGCGCGATCGCGCGCGCAGCACGCGCCTCGTGGTCGCCCCGCTCGATCGCGGCCCACCGACGATTTTCGACATGCCCGAAGGCGTCGATCGCATTGAGCAGATCGGCCAGGACGCGCTCGTCGTCGGCAGCGCCGATGGCGCGGCGTTCACGACCATCGATCTCATCAATGATACGCCGGCTTTGGGCAGCCGCTTCACGCAGCCGGGCGCACGCGAATCCGAATCCCGCAGCCACGCCTTTTTCTACCGCGCTGATAGCGCAGACGGCGCGGACGGCATTCTAGGCTTGCCGATCCTGCGCAACGTGCAGGCCGCCGATGGGCGCAATTGGCTGACGGCGGAGGACATGCTGTTCCTGCGCCGCCAGAGCCGCGCGCTCAGCGATTTCGGCCGCCTCACGGCCACGCCTTCGGGCCGGCCAGATGACGGCTGCCAGGCCAGCTGCACCGATTGGTACGGCAATGCGCGGCCGATTTTCCTGCGTGGGCGGGTGTTCGCGCTGATGGGCTACGAACTCGTCGAGGGCGATGAGAGCGGGGATTCCATCCGCGAAGTGCGGCGCGTGAATTACGCGCCGGCGCCGGCGCCGCAAGAATAGGGGGCGGAAATTGTGCGCCTGCGAAGGCGCACAACCGCACCACATCTAGGGGCTTTCCAAGCCGCCCAATCGGCGTATGTTTCTAGATGCGAGACGCAAGGCCATGCAGCCGCGCGCCGCAGATAGGGAAAACGCTATGGCCGCGATTGACCTTTACGGGCAAGCCGAGCGCACCGAGCGTGTGCGCGAAAACAAGAAGCTGCATCCCAGCTGCTACCTATTGGGCGGGTTCCTCATCCTGGTGGCGGCGGCGCTGCTGCTGGATGTAATGGTCGGCATGCTGCTGGCCTAAGGCCGGCGCCCGATCCAGAGCCGAACGCGGCGCCCAGCGCCGCCGCGCGCCCTTGCGCCGCGCAACCGCTTCCTGATATCTCCGCACCCCGACGCGGGCGTAGTTCAGAGGTAGAACGTCAGCTTCCCAAGCTGAATGTCGGGGGTTCGATTCCCCCCGCCCGCTCCAA
>DAOMPU010000297.1:0-3632 GCA_035444925.1 Terricaulis sp.
AGAACACCGGATTGTAGTGCGAGAACGTCTTGAACGGCTCGGGCAGCACGTCGGTTGAGTAGAACGTGCCCGACAAAAACGTCAGCGGCACGACGATGAAATTCGTCACCGCCGCGATGTGATCGAACTTGTCCGACCAGATGCCGCCGATCAGGCCGATCGCGCCGAACATGATCGAGGCGATCACGCCGTAATAGATCGCCACCAGCGGATGCGCCGGCGCGATATTGGCCAGCCACGACACCGCGATCAGCGAAGCGAGCCCCACGAGAACGCCCCGCGCCGCAGCGCCCGCGATAAACGCGATGGTCTGCTCAAGCGCGCTCAAGGGCGGCATGAGAAAATCGCTCAAATTGCCCTGCACCTTGGCGATCACGATCGAGGACGAAGAATTCTGGAAGGCGTTGGAGAGGATCGACATCATCACCAGGCCCGCGGCCAGGCCATCGGCGTAGGCCCGCTCCGTGCCCGGCCAGAATCCACCGCGCAGCACCAAGCCAAACACCATCATGAACAGCAAAGTCTGGATCAGCGGCGCAAACACGGTCTGCGCGCCGACCTTCAAAAACCTGCGGACTTCGCGCCACACCAGCGTCTGAAGTCCCAGCCAATTCACAGCTCCGTATTGCCGTGCGGCAATGGGCGCCTGCTCAACCCGCGTGTCCATAAGGCGAACGTCCCTTCATTAAATCTTAACCAGAACGTCGCGCGGGCGTCGCTTTAGCAACCCGCTAACCCTCGGAATCAGCTACACATAGTAGCGCGCAAACGGGGGGAAAGCCCTGGGGATAAGCGGGGGATGATTCGCACCCCGACTGTGGATACGGCCACACTATCTAGTATTTAACACTTTCTTTAACGCTATACGTTGACATCCACACCAGAAAGACGAACCTACGCTCGCCTATTGAGAGATAGGCCATGGGCCAAAGGGGGCTTTGATCATGTGGACGGAAGAACGCGTAGCGACGCTGCGCAAACTGTGGGCTGAGGGTCTTTCCGCAAGCCAAATCGCAAAACAATTGGGCGGGGTCACCCGCAACGCAGTCATCGGCAAGGTGCACCGCCTGGGTTTGGCCGGCCGGGCGACCCCTTCGCGGCCGGCGAAACGCCCGGTCCGGACGGCTCGCCCTCGGGTCATCGGCCCCACGACGCCGCGGCTGCGGCCCGCCGTGACGGCGCCGAGCGTGGTGATCCCCGATCTCGAGCCGGTGCGCTTTGAGGACGGGAATACCGCCTCCGTGCTCACGCTCAACGAGAGCATGTGCAAATTCCCGATCGGCGACCCGACGGACGCGAATTTTGCGTTCTGCGGCCGCGGCTCTTGGGGCGGGCATCCGTATTGCCAAGACCATGCGCGCCTCGCCTATCAGCCGAGCCAAGCCAAAAAGCGCCGCACCAGCGAGCCGGACGAACTCCGCCGCATGATGCGCCTGGCGGCGATGTAGGCATCGGCCAACGCACTTAGAAAGCCCGGCGCAAGCCGGGCTTTCTTGTTGTGTGGCGAAAGCGACGCCGCTTCTGTGATTATTCCGCGAAGCGCGCCGCCGCCCAATCCGCCATCGTATCGAGATACTCGCGCACCACGCGCCCTTCCGGCGTCGTGATGTCGTGCCCCGCGTTTTCGTACACGCGAAACTCGTGAGAATAGCGCCGCTCACCGCGCAACGCTTGCTCGAGCACGGCACGACCAGCTTGCGGCGACAAGAGCGTATCTTCCGCACCATGAATGATGAGCGTCGGTAAACGGCGCAAAATGCGATAGACCGGCGCGTAGTCAACGAATGACGACCGCGCCATGTAGATCTCGAATGCGTTGGGCCGTTCGCGTTGCGCTTGCGCGAGCGCACCTGGCGTCAAGATGCGTCCTTCCGGCGTCATCTCATCCCAATATTGGTGCGTGACCACGCCGTTGAACCAACGCGCGCCGCGATGGCGATCCACTTCCGCTTGCGCGGATTCATACGAGGCGCGCCCGGAATAATAGAGCGCCACAGCGCGGTGCATCGCCTCCGCAGCATCCGCCTCCTCCGGCGAAAGGCCCCACGATAGCGTTTGTCGGCGCAAGAAATAGGCGACCTGCTCGTGTGGGTTCACACCCGGCGGACTCACGATGATCGCGAACGCAACGTCGCGCGTGTCGCGCAGCGCATACGGGATGATCCATCCCGCCTGGCTGATGCCCCAGAACCCGACGTGCGTCGCCTGCGGTAGCGCCTGGGCGTGGCGCATGACGGCCGCGGCGTCCGCGCCCAAGCCCTCGAAATCGGCGCCGGTGTAGGCGCCCGTCGATCCCCCGACGCCACGCTTGTCGTACGCCAGCACGCCAATGCCCCGCTCGCCGAACGCGCGCGCCAGAATTTGTGTGTACGCGCCTCCCAGTTCGCTCTCGATGCCCGCGCCGTAAACCATCACCACGATTGGATACCGCTCCAAGCCAGGCGGCGCGTGCAGCCGCGCGTGGAGTTGGTGCGAACCGGCCTGAACCGTCATTGGGTCACCCGGCGGCGGCGCAGGCTGGGCGGTTGCAAGCGGGGCAAGCGCCCAGGCGAAAACGGCCAACAGGCCGGCTACGAGACGGGTCACGAGGTTCCTCCCTTACTTTACTAGGGAGATGCGTGAACCCGGTCGCCGGACGCGCCGCCGGTCGCGCCAGCGGGGGCGCTGGTCTCAGAAGCGGGCCTTCGGCATGCGAAATCGCCCGCCCCGCCGCCTTGCGGTCCCCCGGCGGTTCGGCTAGAAGCCCCGCTTCCATTTTCCCGACCCGCGCGGATTGAAGGCTAAATCGCCATGGCTGGCATTGTTTTGAACGTTGAAGTGCGTGAGCGCACCGGCACGGGCGCGGCGCGCGCCACCCGCAAGGGCGATCTGATCCCCGGCGTGCTCTATGGCGGCCCGCGCGGCTCGATCCCGATCCAGATCAAGGCCAAGGACGTCGAAACGGCGATCCGTTCGGGCAAATTTCTCTCGCACATGGTCGAGCTTGACCATAAGGGCGAAAAGCAGCCGGTGATCCCGCGCGCGGTGCAGCTGCACCCGGTGACCGATCAGCCGATCCATATCGATCTCTATCGCGTCGAAGAAAACTCCGAGATCGCGATCGACGTCGCGGTGCATTTCAAGAACCACGAAGCTTCGCCGGGCCTGAAGCGCGGCGGCGCGCTGAACGTCGTGCGCCACGCCATCAAGATGCGCGTGAAGGCGAACGCGATCCCGGAAGAGATCGTGGTCGATCTCACCGGCAAGGATATCGGCGACTCGATCCACATCTCGCAGATCGAACTGCCCAAGGGCGCGCGCCCGGTGATCCGCGACCGCGACTTCACGGTGGCCACCATCGTCGGCCGCAAGGTCGAGGAAGAAGCGGCCCCGGCTGAAGGCGAAGCCGCCGCCGCCGCACCCGCCGCCGACGCGAAGGCCGGCGACAAGAAGTAAGCACCCGCTTCTTCTTCACCGAGCAAACGACTAGGGTTTGGCCATGCTGCTCCTAGTCGGCCTCGGCAATCCCGGCGCGAAATACGCTGGCAATCGGCACAATATCGGCTTCATGGCCGTGGAAGCGATTGCGCGCGCGCATGGCTTTGGGCCGTGGAAGAAAAAATTTCAGGCCGAAATCGCCGAAGGCCAGATCG
>DAOMPU010000298.1:0-3626 GCA_035444925.1 Terricaulis sp.
TAATGATGATCGGCGTGGGCGGCGATCACCAGCAGCGCGGCGATGGCGATGCGCGCATCTTCCGGCGGCAGCGGGGCGGCGTTTTCGCCCGAGAGGCGCTTTAACAGATCTTTCAGCATGCCAGCGAGCTAGGCGCCTGCGCTCTTGAACGCAAGCGCCTCTCGCATTCGCGGCGCGGGGCGCCTAATAAGAGGGGCGTGACCTCCCCGCTCGCCTCCGCCCGGCGCATCGTCATCAAGATCGGCTCCGCCCTGCTGGTGGATTCCGATGGCCAGCCCGCGCGCGCCTGGCTCGCCACTCTGGCGGCGGACATCGCCGCCGCGCGCGCCGAGGGCAAGCGCGTGGCGATCGTTTCTTCGGGCGCGATCGCGTTGGGGCGGCGCGTGCTCAATCTGCCGAAATCAGCCAAGCTTGAGGAAAAGCAGGCCGCCGCCGCCGCAGGGCAAGCGCGCCTGATGGGCGCCTACGAGGAAGCGTTCGCGCAGCATGGCATCCCGGTGGCGCAGGCGCTGCTGACGCCCGATGACACCGAGCGGCGCCGCCGCTGGCTCAATGCGCGCGCCACGCTGCAGACGCTGCTCGATCTCGGCGCTGTGCCGATCATCAATGAGAACGATACGGTGGCGACAGCTGAAATCCGTTACGGCGATAATGACCGCCTCGCCGCGCGCGCCGCGCAGATGATCAGCGCCGATGCGCTCATTCTTTTCTCGGACATTGACGGGCTCTACGAAGCCGATCCGCGCAAGCAGCCCAACGCGGCGTTCCTGCCGGAAGTAGCGCGCATCGATGCCGCGATCGAGGCGATGGCGGGCGATGCCGGCGCGCTCGGCTCGGGCGGCATGCGCACCAAGATTGAAGCCGCGAAGATCGCCACCGGCGCGGGCTGCGCGGTGGCCATCACCAGAGGGGGCGAGGCGCATCCGCTGCAACGCCTGCGCGAAGGCGCGCGCGCGACCTGGTTTCTGCCCTCGGCCAGCCCGCGCGCGGCATACAAGGCCTGGATCGCCGGCCACCTTGCACCGCAGGGCGCACTGATCGTCGATGCCGGCGCAGCCGAGGCGCTGCGCGCGGGCAAGAGCTTGTTGCCCGCAGGCGTCACCGGCATCGAAGGCCGGTTCGAGAAGGGCGACGCCGTGCGCATTCTCGGCCCCGATGGCGGCGAACTGGGGCGCGGGCTCGCGCGTTATGATGCGGTGGACGCGCTGCGCATCAAAGGTTTGAAGAGCGGCGCGATCGCCGAAGCGCTGGGCTATGCCGCCGGCGCGGCGCTAGTGCATGCCGATGACCTGGTGCTGACCAAATGAGCGATCCCAACGCCCTGCTCGAAGCGCAGATGCACAGCCTGGGCGCCGTTGCGCGCCAGGCCGCGCGCACGTTGAGTTTCTCCGCGCCCGCCGCGCGCACGCGCGCGATCAGGGCGATGGGCGAACACCTGCGCGCCGCGGCCCCGCTGCTGCTCGACGCCAACGCCGCCGATATGGAGGCCGCGGCCGCAAGCGGGCGCGACGCGGCGTTTCTCGATCGCCTGAAGCTGGACGCGGCGCGCATCGAAGCGATTGCGCAGGGGCTTGAGGCTATCGCCGCACAGCCCGATCCGGTCGGCGCCGTGATGGATGAATGGACCCGCCCCAACGGCCTGCGCATCCAGCGTGTGCGCACCCCGCTTGGCGTCATTGGCATGATTTTCGAGAGCCGCCCCAATGTGGCGGCCGACGCCAGCGCGCTGGCGCTGCGCGCGGGCAATTCCATCGTGCTGCGCGGCGGCGCCGAGAGCACGCAGAGCGTGAACGCGATCGTGGCGGTGCTGCGCGAAGCGCTTGCGCAAGCGGAGTTGCCGGCCGACGCGATCCAGGCTGTCCCCAGCGCTGATCGCGCCGCCGTGGGCATGATGCTGGCGGGCTTGAACGGCGCGCTCGACGTGATCGTGCCGCGCGGGGGCAAATCGCTGGTGCAGCGCGTGCAGGATGAAGCGCGCGTGCCGGTGTTTGCGCACCTGGAGGGCGTGAACCACACCTATGTGCACGCGGGCGCCGATCCGCAGAAGGCGATCGATATTGTCGTCAACGCCAAGATGCGGCGGGTTTCGGTGTGCGGCGCCACCGAGAAGCTGCTGATCGACCGCGCCATCGCTGCTGACCTGCTGCCACCGATCGCGCATGCGCTGGAATCGCAAGGCTGCGAGCTGCGCGGGGGCGTGGAAGACGTGCGCCTCTATCCGATGAAGCGCGCCACCGCTGAGGATTGGCGCGCGGAATACCTCGCGCCCATCATCGCCATCCGCTCTGTCGGCGGCATCGAGGAAGCGATCGCCATCATCGGCCTTTACGGCTCCAAGCATACCGACGCGATCATCACCGAAGATCAGAACGCGGCCGAGCAATTCCTGCGCGAAGTCGATAGCGCGATCGTGCTGCACAACGCCTCGACGCAATTTGCCGATGGCGGCGAGTTCGGCTTCGGCGGCGAGATCGGCATCGCCACCGGGCGCCTGCACGCGCGCGGCCCCGTGGGCGCCGAGCAGCTGACGACTTTCAAATATGTCGTGCGCGGCAGCGGGCAAATCCGGCCATGACGCGCGGCCTGCCCCGCGCCTATCCCGGCATGCGCATCGGCCTGTTCGGCGGCAGCTTCGACCCTGCGCATGAAGGCCACGCGCACGTGGCCGAGACGGCGCTGAAGCGCCTGCAGCTCGATCAAGTGTGGTGGCTGGTTTCGCCGCAGAATCCGCTGAAGGCGAAATCGAGCCCGTTTGAAGCGCGCCTCGCCAGCGCGCAGGCGATGGCGCACGGATCGAAGATGATCGTCACCGATCTCGAACAGCGGCTCGGCTGCGCTTACACGTATCAGACGCTGCGCACGCTGAAGCGGCTTTATCCCGGCGTTTCCTTCACGCTGGTGATGGGCGCGGACAATCTGGCGCATTTCCGCAAATGGCGGCGCTGGAGGGAGGTGGCGCAAGCTGTTCCCGTCGCCATTGTATCGCGCCCGGGCGCGCCCCCGAGCGGGCGGCTAAATGCGCCTAAGGGCTGGGTTTTCCTTAATGCGCGCCATCATTCCCAATCCTCCACCGCGATCCGCCGGCGGGCGGCGGTGGCGAAGGGGCGGCGGAAGTGATACATGGGCGGTCTGGGGTTGCCAGAAGGATTGAACACTGTCGCCTGAAATGAAACGCGCGCCGGCTGCGGCCAAAGCCGGCAACGCCACGCCGAAAGCCGCCCGCCCCGCGCGCGGCATCGATGCGGACGCGGCCGTCAAGGTCGTGCTGGCTTCGCTGGAAGACGATAAGGCCGAGGACATCCTGGCCATCGACATCCGCGGCAAATCCTCTTTCGCCGATATGCTGGTGATCGCCTCCGGGCGCTCGGGGCGTCATGTCTCGGCGCTGGCCGATCACGTCATGCGCAAGCTGAAGGAGAGCGGCGTGAAGGACGTGCAGGTCGAAGGCTTGCCGCAGGCCGATTGGGTGCTGGTGGATGCGGGCGATGTGGTGATCCATTTGTTCCGCCCCGAAGTGCGCACCTTTTATAATATCGAGAAGATCTGGGCGGGCCCCGCCAACTAATGCGCATCATCCTCGCCGCTGTCGGCCGCTTGCGCGCCGATCCTGAAGCGGCGCTGGTCGC
>DAOMPU010000299.1:0-3619 GCA_035444925.1 Terricaulis sp.
TGATCGAAGCGATCATGAGCGGCCGATGAGCAAGCCTGTTTTGCTCATGCTGCTGAGCCGCCATCCTTACGCGGAAAAGAGCGGGCGCGGCTTCATGCTGCGCCAGCGCATCGCGCAATGCCGCGCGCGCTTTGACGTGCGCATCGTGGTGATGGGGCGCGGCGCGGGCCATGCGAGCGATGAGGGACTGATTTTTCTCGGCATGGCGCCGAAGCTTTCGATTCCGCTGAACGCGCTGCGGCTTGCCGATTTGCCGTTGCAAACCTGGTTCTATTACAGCGAAAGCGCGCGCGCGCGCATCGCCGCGCTGGCGCGCGAAACGGGCGCGGATGCGGTGTACGTGGATATGCTGCGCCTTGCGCCGCTGGCGCGCGATCTGCCGCGCAAGGTGGCGTTGATCGTGGATTATGACGATCTACTCTCGGCCCGCTACCGGCTGGCCGATCGTCGCGGCTACGACGTGCTGGGCTTTCTCTCCAAGCGCTTCGGCCCGCTGGCGGGGCTGGCGCGCGCGTTTGCGGCGCCGTTGCTTGCCAGCGAGGCGCAGCGCTGCGCGAAATACGAAGCCGAGATGATGCAAAGCGCGGACGTGGCGCTGTTCACCTCGCCGCGCGAAGCGCAGGCGATGGTTGGCAAGGGGCCGGCGCTGGTGTTGGCCGCGCCGCCGACGCTTGCCCCGCACGCGCCGCTGCACGCAAGCCCGGGCGAGCGGCTGATCTTTCTCGGCAACATGCATTACGGCGAAAACATCGCCATGCTGCGCAGCCTCGCCAACGCCGCCGACGCGCTGACCGCCGACGGCGCGTGGCCCGCGGGCGTTCTGATCGAAGCGGTGGGCGATCATGCGCCGGATTTGCCTGGGCGTTTTCCGGCCGCGCCGATCCGCTTCCTTGGCCGTGTCGATGATCTCGCAACGCTGGCGGGCGCGGGCGTTTTCCTGGCGCCGGTGACGAGCGGCAGCGGCGTTAAGCTGAAAGTGCTGGACGGCATGGCGCTGAGCTGCCCGGTGGCGGCGACGCCGAAAGCGCTTGAAGGTTTAGGCGCGCGGGCCAATCGCGATGTGCTGGTCGCGCCCGATCCCAAACGCATGCTGGGTGCGGCGCTAAAGCTGCGCACGCGTGCGCGGCTCAAGGCGCTGCTGGCCAAGCGCGCGCGCGCCTATCTTGAGCGCGCGCACGATCCAGGCTTAGGCATGGATGTGTGCGAGGCGATCGAAGCTGCGATCATGCGCGCGAAGGCGCGCGCTTAGCCGACGCTGTAATACGATTTCGATTGATAGAAGTAGAGCGAGTCCCCGTAGGACTGCCAATGCGGCTGCACGCAATTGAGCGCGATGCCCAGCACTTTGCCGCCGGCGCCTTCCGTCTGATGCACGGCCGAGCGCACCGCGCCCACCGCCGAGCGCCCGGCGCGCGCGACGATCACCGTGGTGTCCGCATGCTTCACCAGCACGCGCGTTTCCGCGACGGCCAGGATGGGCGCGCAATCGAGGATCACCAGGTCGTAATGGCCGCGCAATTCGTCCACCAGGCGCGCCATGGCGTCGGAGCCGAACACGTCGCGCGGGGTGAAGCCGGAGGTGGCCACCGGCAGGACGTGGGCGTCCGAATTAGGATCGCTGACGATGGCCGAGCGCCAGGGCGCTTCGCCGGCCAGCACTTGCAGGATGCCGACTTCGGTTTCGATGTCGATCACGTCGTTGATCGATTGCTTGCGCAGGTCGCAATCGACCACCACGACCTTCTGGCCGCTCATCGCCGCCACGCGCGCCAGGCACATCGAGATGGTGGTCTTGCCTTCATCCGGCAGTGCGGACGTGACGGCCACGACCTTCACCGAGAAGTCGAGCTTGGAATAGACGATCACCGTGCGCAGCACGCGCAGCGCTTCGGTGAACGCCGACATCGGCCGCCCGACCAGATAGCCCGAGGGGTGGCGCTCGGCCGGGGGCATCTGGCGCATCATGCTCTTGGAGATGGTCGGGATCGAGGCGATCGCGGGGTGGCCCACCTTGGCTTCGAGATCGTCTGCGTTTTTCACCGATTGGTCGAAGATTTCCGCAACGATGCCCGCGCCCATGCCGAGGAACAGGCCAAGCGCGATCGCCAGCGCCAGCGCGATGCGCAGTTTCGGCGAAGACGGCGAACTCGGCTCGCTGGCGTAGGTCATCAGCCGCGCATCGGAAATGTTGAGCTGATCTTGGTCAGCGATTTCCTGGTAGCGCTGCAGATAGGCTTCATAGACTTGGCGGCTAGCTGCGGCTTCGCGCTCCAATTCGCGCAAGCGCACGCTGGAGCTTGAATTCTCATTGAGATCGCCGGCGGCGGCCCGCATCGAGTTTTGCAGCGTGGCCAGGCGCGCGCGCGCCACGGAAACCTCGTTGCCGAGGTTCACGGAGATACGCTGGATTTCGCGCTCGATCTGCTGGGTGATGTCGGCCCGCTCGGCGCGCACGGCCTGCACGGCGGGGTGCGTATCGAGATAGCGCTGCTCGAGTTCGGACTGGCGCTGGGCGATTTCCGCTTCGCGCGCGCGCAGCTGGCGCACGGTGTCCGAATTGATGGCGTTGCCGATCGCATCGAGGGGCGCGCCAGAGGCGCGCAATTCCTGCAGCTGGCGATAGCGCGCTTCGCGCTCGGCCAGATCGGCCTGGGCCTGCAGCACCTGGGTTTGCACGTTGGTGATCTGCTGCTCGGCCAGAGAAGATCCTTGCGCGTCGAGCAGGCCCGATTGCATCCGGTAATTCTCGGCCGCGCTTTCCTTCGCCTGCACGTCTTCGCGCAGCTCGGCGAGGCGGCGCGAGAGCCACGAATTGGCGCGCTGGGCGGTGTCGATGCGCGCGTTCACCTGGCTGGCGATGTACACATCGGCATAGGTGTTGGCGATCAATTGCGCGCGCTGGGGATCGGTGGAGCGTGCGCTGATTTCGATGACGTAGGTCATGCCGCGGCGGCGCACTTCGATCGAGCCGCCAATGCCCTGCGTCGGCACGGCGTCGCCGTTGGCGGTCCCGGTGGTGAGGCCAAGCGCTTCGGCGAGTTCGCCCATCAGCGCGGGCGAGCGCAAACGCTCGATCTCGGAATCGATGGTGGAGGAATCGCGCGGCATTTGGCCGACGATGTCGGCCTGGCTCAGCACCTGCTCTTGGCGCGGGTTGATGATGACGAGCGAAACCGCCGTATATTGCGGCGCCTGCATCATCAGATAGACGAACGCCGAAGATGCAGCCACCGCGCCGACGATGATCATGATCAGCAAGCGCCGGCGCAGCATCTGCAGCGCCGCGGTGACGCCGAACATTTCGGCAAGCCCTTGCGGCGCCGAGGAGGGGTGGCCCGGTGAGTGGCCCGAAGGAGGGTCCGTATTCATCACGTTCATTGACGTCCACCGCAGCCGCCAGGCGCTCTTGCGGCGCCTTGGGCCCTTTATGGTTTCCCACGCGCTTTATGCGCGCAGGGTGGGAAACAGGCTCACGCTAGCACACCGGCTTTGCGAATGTCGTGTCCCGTCAGCCGTCATGCATGCTCCGCGCCGCGCCTGTGACGCGAAATCCGCGCCTAGAAAAGCCGCTCCCCGATGCGCACCGTATCGCCCGGCAGAACCGGCGTTGCGATGGTGA
>DAOMPU010000300.1:0-3596 GCA_035444925.1 Terricaulis sp.
AAATCTTCGGCGAAGAGGGGCCTGATGGGCGCCCGCGCAAGATCGGCGTGTTCGAACAAGCCCATGGCGGCACCCTCTTCCTCGATGAAGTGGGCGACATGCCGCTGGAGACGCAATCGAAAATCCTGCGCGTGCTGGTGGATCAGCGCTTCCAGCGCCTCGGCGGCGCGACCGATGTGCAGGTCAACGTGCGCGTCGTCTCCTCCTCCTCCCGCGATTTGCGCGTGGACATTGAGCAGGGGCGCTTCCGCGAAAACCTGTTTCACCGCCTCAACGTCGTGCCATTGCGCGCGCCGAGCCTGGCGGAGCGGCGCGAGGACATCCCCGAACTCGCCGGCTATTTCGTCGGCCGGCTCGCCGGCATGTCCGGCGTACCGGCGCGCCAGATCGGAGAGGACGCGCTGGCGGCGCTGCAGGCGGCCGAATGGCCGGGCAATGTGCGTCAGCTGCGCAACGTCATCGAGCGCATCCTGATCCTCGCCACCGGCGACCCGAACACGGCCGTCACGGTGGACTCGCTCCCAGCAGAAGCTTGGCCCTCTGCGGGCATCGCCAAGCATGATGGCTTGCAGGAAGTGATCGCCCTGCCGCTGCGCGATGCGCGCGAGCGGTTTGAGCGCGAATACCTCAACGTGCAGATCACGCGCTTCGGCGGCAACATCTCGCGCACCGCCGCCTTTATCGGCATGGAACGCTCGGCGCTGCACCGCAAGCTCAAGTCGCTCGGCGTGGAGGCGCCCGGCCGCAACGGCGCGGACGCTGAATGAGCCGTTGGGCGTACGTGAACGGCGCCTACGTCCCGCTTTCGCGGGCGGCCGTTTCGATTCAGGACCGCGGCTTTCAGTTCGCGGATTCCATCTACGAAGTATGGGCTGTGCGCACGGGGCTACTGTTCGATGTCGAAGGCCACCTCGCCCGGCTCCAGCGATCCCTTGGCGAGCTGCGGATGCGTGCGCCGATGGGGGAGGCCGCCCTCATGATGGTGGTGCGCGAAATCGTGCGCCGCAACCGCGTGCGCGACGGCATCGTCTATCTGCAGATCAGCCGCGGCGCCGCGCCCCGCGATCACGGCTTCCCGCCACCGGGCACGCCGCCCACGATCGTGCTGACCGCAAAGAACCTCGACCGTGCGGCGATCGCCAAGCGGTTTGAGACCGGCATCAAGGTGATCACCTTGCCCGAGGCGCGCTGGGCGCGCTGCGATATCAAGAGCACAAATCTCCTGGCCAACGTGCTCGCACGGCAGGCCGCGCGGGACGCAGGCGCCTTTGAGGCCTGGTTCGTGGATGGCGAAGGAAACATCACCGAAGGCAGTTCGTCGAATGCGTGGATTGTCGATGCGGAAGGGCGCCTGCGCACGGCCGGGCTTTCAAATCAGATCCTGCACGGCGTTACGCGCGCGGCGCTGCTGAACATCGCCCACGATCTGCAGATGCCGGTGCTGGAACAGCCGTTCAGCGTCGATGAGGCGAAGGCCGCGCGCGAGGCCTTCATCAGCGCCGCGTCCAACCCGGCTATGCCCGTCATCGCCATCGACGGCGCCGCCATTGGCGACGGCAGACCGGGCCCAATCGCCCGCCGACTGCGTGAACATTATCTAGGCGCCGGCCTAGAGCCTTGAATTTAAAGATAACGTGACAGTTGGCGCCGCAGGCGCACACAGCTTATAGCTAGGCGGCATCCGCGCGCACGACGCGGAGCGATAAAACTTAAGGCATGGCGGAGACCCATGGATAAGAAACAAAACTTGCAGGACACGTTCCTCAACGCCGTCCGCAAATCGAAAACGCCGCTCACGATCTTTCTCGTCAACGGCGTCAAACTTCAGGGTGTTGTGACCTGGTTCGACAATTTCTGTGTGCTGCTGCGCCGCGACGGCCAGGCGCAGCTCGTTTACAAGCACGCGATCTCGACGATCATGCCCGGCGCCCCGGTCAATCTGCACGAGATCGATAAGGCTGCTGATGAAGCTGACGGCTGACGAAACGCCGCATAAGGATGTGAACCGCGCCATCGTTTTGCGCCCGCTTGCGGGCGCGGATGGCGGCGCACGCGATTACGAGGCGCGGCTGCTTGAAGCGGTCGGCCTGGCGCAGGCGCTTGAGCTCGACGTCGCCTTCGCGGAAGCCGCGCCGCTGCGCCAAATCCATCCGCGCGCCTATTTCGGCGGCGGGCGGGTAGAGCGCATCAAGGAGAAGGCTGAGGAGATCGGCGCGGGCGTTATCGTCATCGACGCGCCGCTGACGCCTGTGCAGCAGCGCAACCTCGAAACCGATATCGGCGCCAAGGTGATCGACCGCACCGGGCTCATCCTCGAAATCTTCGGCCTGCGCGCGCGCACCAAGGAAGGCAAGCTGCAAGTTGAATTGGCGCGGCAGGGCTATGAACGCTCGCGCCTGGTTCGCACTTGGACGCACTTGGAGCGTCAGCGCGGCGGCCTCGGAAAAACCGGCGGCCCGGGCGAAACCCAGATCGAACTCGATCGCCGCCAAATCGCCGACCGCATCACCCGCTTGAAGCGCGAGCTGGAAGACGTGCGCCGCACGCGCGGGCTGCAGCGCCGCGCACGTGCGCGCGCTGGCCTGCCGGCGGTGGTGCTGGTGGGGTATACAAACGCAGGCAAATCCACGCTGTTCAATGGGCTCACGCAAGCTGGCGTGCTGGCCAAGGACATGCTGTTCGCCACGCTCGATCCCACCGCGCGGCAAGTGAAGCTGCCGAGCGGGCGCGCCGTGATCATGAGCGATACGGTGGGCTTCATCTCCGATCTGCCGCACGAATTGGTGGAGGCGTTCCGCGCCACGCTGGAGGCGGTCACGGAAGCCGATCTGCTGATCCATGTGCGCGATATCGCCCATCCAGATAGCGAGCAGCAGAAGGCCGACGTGCTGAGCGTGCTGGCGCAATTGGCGCAGGACGCCGGCGGCAAGAAGCCGCCCGTGCTGGAAGCCTGGAACAAGATCGATCAACTTGATGAGGCCACGCGCATCGGGCGCGTGCATCGCGCGGAAGCGGCGGAAGCGGGGCAGGGCGCCCTGCCCCCTGTGGCGATTTCCGCGGTCAGCGGGGAGGGCATGGACGCCCTGCTCGCCGCGATCGATCGCGCCGCCTTCTCCGCCACGCGCGTCATCACCCTCACCCTTGATCCCGCCGACGCCGGCCGCACCCGCGCGCAGATCGCGGCGGCAGGCAAAATCCTTGAAGAAGAAACCGCAGAGAACGGCGCCATCACGCTGCGCGCCGAGCTTCTGGTCGCGGATGCGGCGCGCTTTGCGCCGATTGAACCCCTGCCTGAAGATTTGCGGCCAGCGGCGGAATAGGGGGCGGGAAAGGGGCTGCACACGCCCTATTCTACGCCGGTGCCGAAAGGGGGCGGATAGAATATCGCTAGCGCGCGGCCAAACGCTCAACCAATTCCGCCGCGAATACGCTCAGCGTGTCGTCGCGCGCGCCCATGACGACGATGCGGTCTCCGGGCTCCGCCAATTCGATCAGCTTGTCGCCGCAGGCGCCGCGTTCGGCGTAAGCCATCGCTTGCAGGCCGCGCGCGCGCACGCCGGAGACGATGTGTTCGCTGGTCACGCTGCGATCGACGG
>DAOMPU010000301.1:0-3593 GCA_035444925.1 Terricaulis sp.
GCGCTTAGGTCCAATATTGATCGACCTTGTAGAACGAGAAGCTCTGGTCGCGATAGGCGAGGCCGTCATTCTTGGTGAGCTCGTCGATCGTGTCGGCGGGCGCAGCCTTCAGTTCGTCCTTGCTGTACGGCACGACATAGGCGTCTTCATCCTCGTCGTAATTCAGCACCGCCCAGGGCAGCGGATGGAACTTCTCACCCATCTTCAGCACGCCGCCGAAGCCGACGACCGCGAACAGGATCGAATTGGATTGCTTATCGAGCACGAGGTCTTCGACCGTGCCGATCTTCTCGCCGCTCGTATCTTTGACGGACGTGCCGATGACTTTCTTGGCGCGGATGGCCGTGGTGTGGCCGGTGGGGGTAGGCATGGGGGCTCGCTCCTCTTTAAGAGTTGGAGCTTGATCAACCGCTTGCGCGCGCGATCGTTCCTAGAAAACGAGACCCACCAGCACAGCGCCATAATGGCCGGCCGCGCCGATCAGCACGCACGCGTGCCAGATCGCGCGGCGATAGGGTAGCGCGTGGTTGAGATAGATCAGCACCCCGCCGGAATAGACGATCGCGGCGATGCCCAGCATCCAGATCGCCAGCGGCGGCAGCGTCGGCACGGCGGGGCCGAGCACGATCACCGCGAGCCAGCCGAAGGCGAGATAGATCACGCTCCAGGCGCGATCGGAAAGTTGCGGCCAGAGCACTTTGCCGGCCGCGCCCGCGAGCGCGGCGATCCAGATCGCGGAGGTCACGCCGATGGCGAAGCTGGGCGGCAAGAGTTGGATCGTGAACGGCGTGTAAGAGCCGGCGATCATCAGAAAGATCGCCGCTTCATCCAAGCGGCGCAGGATGCGGCGGTGGCGATTGGGCTTGGTGAGATTGTAAACGGCGGAGGCGGCCAGCATGGCCATCAAGCACATCGCGTAGATCGCGCTCGCGGTGGCGAGCGGCACCCCGCGATGCGTCAGCGCAAACCCCACCAAAAGCCCGCCGCCAATCAGAGCCGCGAGAAGGCCGACCGCATGGACCAATCCGTCGGCGGCATGTTCCGCCCGGTTTGGGTAATGCTCTTCGAGCTCTTGCTCGTCAGCGGCCAGCAGGTGGGAGAGCGTCATGGGTTACGTCAGTTTCTGTTCCTTCACGTGGTGAGAGACGCCTCACCATCAACCATAGTTCCTCCGGTTCGCGGCATGCTGATGGAAACCGAGGTTTTCGCGCAACACAAGCGCGTGAGCGTGCGGCGCGCGCGCCACGCCTTCATCACACGCGCCGCGTGCTCGCGCGTGGCGCGACTTTCGCAAGCGTGGCGATGCATGAAGCGGAAGCGTCCCATTCCCTTGCGCGCGACGGTTAAATCGCTGCGCGCGGAAGCGCGGCTGTTAACCACGGCCGGGCTCATCCTGCTCGCGATCGGCTTTCCGCTGACGCTGCTGCTGGTGGCGCAGGCGCTGGCGCCGAACGCGCACATGCCGGCGATGCTGCCGTTCGCGGCAGGCGCGCCGTTCATCGTGCTGGGCTACCTCGCGTGCCACTTTGCTTCGCAGCGTATGGTGAAAGCCAAGGCGATGGAGCGCCGTTGAGGCGCAGCAGCCTAACCTGTGCAGTGCTAGCAAAAGCTGAGCGTTGACAGCACGATAGCGAAGCAGGCAGCCTTCTGTTCAGCACAGGAGAGCTCATGCGCGAAGACGAGCTGCGGTTACGCTTGGCGGGCTGGCGGTTAGCCACCGCCGAAGTGCTTTATTATATGCCCGACCATCCTTCGCTGCTGCAGAGCTTCATCTGGCAAACGCTCGACCTCGCGCCAGACTATCCGCGCCTTCACCGCTTCCTTGAGTTCTGGCGCCGCGAGATCGATGCGGCGATCCATTCGGTGCGCCTGGCCAGCGGCGAGACTCTGGCCCCGGCGCGGGTAAACCGGGCCGATGCCTGGCTGCTTCACTAGTTTGGCATTGGCCAGCGCCCCGAGCGCGCTACATAATGGCTAACGCGAGGCGCCAGCCGGAGAGACACCCCATGCGCACCCTCATGTTCGCCGCCGCAGGCCTGCTCTTGGCCGCGTGCGCCACGGCGACGCCGTACCAGCCGGCCGAGGCGGGCCGCGGCTATGGCTTCCAGGAACAGACCATCGAGCAGAACCGCGTCCGCATCAGCTTCCGCGGCAACACGCTGACCGATCGCGATACGGTCGAGAATTACCTGCTCTATCGGGCGGCCGAGGTCACCATCGCCCAGGGCAAGGATTATTTCATCGTCGCCAATCGCGACACCGAAAGCCGCTCGCGCCTGCAGAGCGTGGGGCCGACCGGTTCGCGGTTTGCGTTCGATTATTGGTATTACTCGCCGCGCCGGGGCTGGAGCCCCTGGTACGATCCGTTCTGGAACGAGCCGGCGAGCTATCGGGAAGTGACGCGCTACGAAGCCACGGCCGAGATCGCGATGTTCAACGGCGAAAAGCCGGCCGATGACGCAAATGCGTTCAACGCCCGCGAAGTGCAGGCCAATCTGCAAGGCCGGATCGTGCGGCCGGAAACCGTCGCGGGCAATTAAGGCCCCTCGACCTCGATCCCGCGCTCGCGCAGCAGGGCGATCACATTGCCTTCACCGATCAGGTGCGCCGCGCCCACGGCGATGAACACGCGGCCTTCGCCGTCGAGCCGGCGTGCGATTTCATCGGCCCAGGCGCGGTTGCGCTGAAGGATGATCACCTCGCGCAGCAGCGGCGAGCCGGTTTGCCATTGCGCATCGAACAGGGCGGCGAGCCGCGCGGTCTCGCCTTGCGCCCATAGCTCGTCGAGCGCGTCGAAGGTTGCGTCCTCGGCTTCGATCTCGTGCAGCGTATCGGCCAGGAAGCGCGCTTGTTCGTCGGCGGGCAGGTCGGCCAGGAAGCGCACCTGCTGCTCGGGCGTTTCAAAGAAGCTCATGCGCAGGCCGCGCGCGCGCGCTTCAGCGCCCAGCACGCTCTCCACGCCGTACTCTGCGCGCAAGCCGCGCTGATAGGCGTAAGCGTAGGAAAGCTGCAGCGCCGCCAGCCAGGGGCGGGCGCTTTCCAGCTGCGCCGGGTCGATGCGCAAGCGCGCCGCCACGCGCGCCAGCGCCGCGCGCTGGGATTCGTCCAGCACGCTGGAAAGCGGCGCGTCGGGGCTGGCCGCGCCCAGCTCCGCCGAGAGCGCCTGCGCCGCAGCCGCGCCCGCGTCGCTGGCGTCGGTCTCGGTCACCAATTCTTCGGCGGCGGCGAAGGCGGAATTCACCCGCGCGCTGCGCCAGCGCGTCTCGGGCGCCAGCATGTGCGTGGTGCCGAAAAGCCAGATTTCGCTGTCCGCGTCGATGATGCGCCAGAGCGCGGGATTGGCGGCCGGCTGGGGTGCGCAGGCCGCCAGCACCGGGGCGGTGGCCAAAAGCAGGGCGGCGATCAAGGCGCGCATCGAGGTTCCCGGAAAAAGCGCCGCAAGGCTCGCCATCGCGGCCAAGCTCGGCTAGAGGTTTCGCCGCTTTGCGCCGGCCCGCCCGGCGCGGGGCCGGAAGCACCCATAGCTCAGCTGGATAGAGCGTTGCCCTCCGAAGGCAAAGGTCAGGGGTTCGAATCCCTTTGGGTGCGCCAGC
>DAOMPU010000302.1:0-3588 GCA_035444925.1 Terricaulis sp.
TGATCTTCGGCGAAGACCGCGGCCTCAAGGAAGGCGACACCGTTAAGCGCCTCGGCGAAATCGTGGACGTGCCGGTTGGCAAGGGCCTGCTCGGCCGCGTGGTCGATGCGCTTGGCAACCCGATCGACGGCAAGGGCCCGATCAAAACCACCGAGCGCCGCACTGTGGACGTGAAGGCCCCCGGCATCATTCCGCGCAAATCGGTGCACGAGCCGATGCAGACCGGCATCAAGGCGATCGACGCGCTGATCCCGATCGGCCGCGGCCAGCGCGAGCTGATCATCGGCGACCGCCAAACCGGCAAAACCGCCGTCGCGCTCGACACCATGCTCTATCAGCGCGAAGCGCATGATCGGAACGCCCCGGAAAGCGAAAAGCTTTATTGCGTGTATGTCGTCGTCGGCCAGAAGCGCTCGACGGTGGCGCAGCTGGTCAAGACGCTCGAAGATAAGGGCGCGCTTGGCTATTCGATCATCGTCGCGGCCACCGCATCCGATCCCGCGCCGCTGCAATATCTCGCGCCGATGGCCGGCTGCGCCATGGGCGAATATTTCCGCGACAACGGCATGCACGCGCTGATCATCTATGATGATTTGTCCAAGCAGGCCGTGGCCTATCGCCAGATGTCGCTGCTGCTGCGCCGCCCGCCGGGCCGCGAAGCCTATCCGGGCGACGTGTTCTATCTGCACTCTCGTTTGCTCGAGCGCGCGGCCAAGCTGAACGAAGACAACGGCTCGGGCTCGCTCACCGCGCTGCCGA
Organism: Terricaulis sp.; assembly: GCA_035444925.1. Lineage (GTDB taxonomy): Bacteria > Pseudomonadota > Alphaproteobacteria > Caulobacterales > Aquidulcibacteraceae > Vitreimonas. The sequence goes on from DAOMPU010000302.1 coordinate 760, forward strand.
TCATCGAAACCCAAGCCAACGACGTGTCGGCCTACATCCCCACCAACGTGATCTCGATCACCGATGGGCAGATCTTCCTTGAAACCGATCTCTTCTTCCAAGGCATCCGCCCGGCGCTGAACGTCGGCATCTCGGTGTCGCGCGTGGGCGGTTCGGCGCAGATCAAGGCGATGAAGCAGGTTGCCGGCCCCTTGAAGGGCGAGCTCGCGCAATACCGCGAAATGGCGGCCTTCGCGAAATTCGGTTCGGACCTCGACGCCGCCACCCAGCGCCTGCTGGGCCGCGGCGCGCGCCTCACCGAGCTTTTGAAGCAGCCGCAATTCTCGCCCGTCCCGGTCGAGGAGCAGGTGGTGCTGATCTATGCCGGCACGCGCGGCTATCTCGATAAGATCGACGTCGCTCAGGTCGGCCGCTTCGAGTCCGAGCTTGTCACCTGGATGCGCGCCAAGAAGGGCGACCTCTTGAAGGCGATCTTCGACAAGAAAGACATCGGCAAGGACGGCATCGAAGATAAAATCAAAGCCGCCCTCGACGAATTCACCGCGACCTTCGCCTAAGGGGCAAGCGCCATGCTGAAACGCTCTCTTCTGCTTCTGGTCTGCGCCAGCGCGTTGGCCGCGTGCGGTCCCGCCGCCGAAACGCAAACCGCCGCCGCGCCGCGCGTGAGCGAGGTGGCGTGCGAAGTGGCCGCGTATGACGAAGAAGTCGACGTCGCCGCTCTGCGGGAGGTGCATTTCGAGGGCGATGAAGCCTCCGCCGATGTGCCTGTCGGCGTCATGGTGCAGGCGGGAGAGGGTTCTTCCTGCACGGGCGATGCCGCATCCGGGATAAATTGCCAAGTGCGCGGCCCGGTGGCGCGCTTCGCCATCCAAGATTGGACCGATTTCAAAATCCCCGAAGGGCGCACGGCCACGCTGACCTACCGCAACGGCGAAGGTTCGGCCTGCTTCCTGAATGAGGAAGGCTGATGCCCAGCTTAAAAGAATTCCGCAACCGCATCGCCAGCGTGAAATCCACGCAGAAGATCACCAAGGCGATGCAGATGGTGGCCGCGGCCAAGCTGAAGCGGGCGCAAGCGCAAGCGGAAGCGGCGCGTCCGTACGCGGATCGCATGGCGCGCGTGATCGCCAATCTCGCCGCCGCGGTGCAGGGCGATGACGCGCCCGCGCTGCTGCGCGGCACGGGCGCCGATCAGGTCCATCTCGTCGTCGTGATGACGAGCGAACGCGGGCTGTGCGGGGGCTTCAACACCCAGATCGTGCGCGCCGCGCGCGAAAAGATCGGCGAACTGCTCGGCGCCGGCAAGAATGTGAAAATTCTCGCCGTCGGCAAGAAGGGCCGCGATCAGCTCAAGCGCACGCACGGCGATAAGATCGTCCGCTATATTGATCTGTCCGAGCACCGCAATCTCGGCGCGGACGCCGCCCATGTCGTCGGCGGGGCGATCACGGAAATGTACGCCGCCGGCGAATTCGACGTGGCGACGCTGTTCTTCTCGCGCTTCCAATCGGTGATCAGCCAGATACCGACGGCGCTGCAGCTGATCCCGGCCAAGGCGCCTGAAGGCGTCACCCCGCCCGATCTCAAAGGCGCGATCTACGAATACGAGCCGGGCGAAGCGGAAATCCTTGAAGCGCTGCTGCCGCGCTATCTCAACGGCCAGATTCTGCAGGCGTTGCTGGAAAACCAGGCGGGCTTCTACGGCGCGCAAATGAGCGCGATGGACAACGCCACGCGCAACGCCGGCGATCTCATCAAAAAGCTGACGCTGCGCTACAACCGCCAGCGCCAAGCAAACATCACCAAGGAGCTGATCGAAATCATCTCCGGTGCGGAGGCTCTCTAATGTCAGACGCGCTCTACAAAACCAAAGCCATCTCCCAAGGCGGCCGCGCCGGCGGCAAGGTCGCGCTCAGCGAAGGCGGGCTCTATTTCCACATGGAGCATTCCAAGGGCCTCGGCGGCTCGGGCGAGGGCTCCAACCCTGAGCAGCTGTTCGCGCTCGGCTGGGCCAATTGCTTCAACAGCGCCGTTGCGTTCGTGGCGTCGCAAAAGAAGATCGACGCCGGCAAGGCGGTGGTGACTTGCGAAGTCGGCATCGGGCGCACCGAAGGCGGGCTCGGCCTCTCGGCCAAGATCACGCTGGCGGTTCCCGGCATGGAGCGCGCGCAAGTGCAAGAGCTGCTCGATGCGGCGCACCAGGTTTGCCCCTACTCGAAAGCCACGCGCGGCAACATCCCGGTCGAGCTGGCGGTGGAAGGATAATGCGCGGCCGCCTTGCACGCCTCGCGCTGATCATTTCGCCGTTCCTGGCGGTGGCGGCGGGCGTGATCGCGGCGCGGTTTATGAATTGATCCGGCCACGGCGCCGGTTGAAGGATTGATGAGGAAGCGGAAATGACGAAACCCATGAAAGGCCGCGTGGCGCAGGTGATCGGCGCCGTTGTCGATGTCGAGTTCGACGGCGCGCTGCCCGATATCTACAACGCGCTCGAGACCACCAATGCGGGCCGCCGCCTGGTGCTCGAAGTGGCCACGCACCTCGGCGAGAACACCGTGCGCACCATCGCCATGGACGCGACCGACGGCCTCGTGCGCGGCCAGGAAGTGGCTGACACGGGCGCGCCGATCATGGTGCCGGTGGGCGAGGAAACGCTGGGCCGCATCTTGAACGTCATCGGCGAGCCGGTGGACGAAGCGGGCCCCGTGAAAGCCACCGCCACGCGCGCGATCCACCAGCCGGCGCCCGATTTCGTCGACCAAAAGCCGATTCCCGAAGTGCTCGTCACCGGCATCAAGGTCGTTGATCTGCTTTGCCCCTATTCGAAGG
>DAOMPU010000303.1:0-3575 GCA_035444925.1 Terricaulis sp.
AAGTGCGGATTACCGGCGACCGCAGCACGCTGGAGGGCATGAACGAGGTGTTCGATACGCCCGATCCGAACTTCGCCATCGTTACGCCGTGAAGAATCGCGTCTAGGATCGCCGCATGCCGTTGCTTTCCCGCCCCAGCCCCAAGGCGCCGCGCCCGCGCGCCGCTGCGCGCGTTGCGCCGCCGGTGGCGATCGCGGGCGATAGCGTGGCGTTGAAGCTGGGCGATACGCTGGTGACGGCGCTGCCGGAGGGCGCGCTGTGGATCGAAAGCGCCAAGACGCTGATCGTTTCCGATCTGCATTTGGAGAAAGGCTCTTCCTTCGCGCTGCGCGGGCAGATGCTGCCGCCTTACGATACGCACGCGACTTTGGCGAAGCTCGAAGCGCTGATGGCGCGGCTTGGGCCCGATATTGTCGTCTCGCTCGGGGATAGCTTCCATGATGGCGGCGGCGTGGCGCGCATGGGCGGGGCCGAGCGCGCGCTTCTGCAGAAGATGATCGGCGCGTGCGATTGGATTTGGGTGGAAGGCAACCATGACGGCCGCGCGCCCGAAACGCTGGGCGGAATGGTGCGCGAGACGCTGCACATTGGGCCGCTGGTGCTGCGCCATGAGCCGACGGAAGGCGCGGCCCCCGGCGAAATCGCGGGGCATCTGCATCCGTGCGCGCGCGTGCTGGGGCGCGGGCGCAGCGTGCGCCGCCGCTGCTTCGCCACCGATGGCGCGCGCCTCGTCATGCCGGCGTTCGGCGCCTTCACCGGCGGCCTCAATGTGTGCGACGCGGCGTTTGCGCCGCTCTTTCCCGAAGGCGCGCTCGCGCTTGTGCTCGGCAAAGCGCGCGTGCTGCCCGCGCCGTGGGAGCGGCTGGCAGGGGATTAGGTGTTGGGTGCTAGGTGCTAGGTGCTGGGTGGAGGTGACGCCATGGAGGTCACGAGCTATCGACAATTAACAGTGTGGAAGCGGGCGATGGATGCCGCATCAGCGATTTACGCGCTGAGCGATCGTATGCCAAAGCGGGAAGAATATAGACTCACCTCGCAGATGATTCGCGCTGCGATATCCGTGCCCGCGAATATCGCCGAAGGCAAAGCGCGCAGCACGCGCAAGGACTATGCACACTTCATCAGCATTGCACGCGGCTCCGCCGCTGAGCTGGAAACGCTGCTCTTGTTAGCCGAAAGGGCGTCGCTTCTGCCCCGGGAGGATGTGCGAGAAACCCTTGCCGTGGTCGAAGAGGTCGGGCGGATGCTCAGCGCGCTTCATGCGAAGTTGAAGGCGTCCCCCAGCACCTAACACCTAGCACCTAGCACCTAGATGTGCTGCAGCGCAGTCGCCAGCGGGATCATGAGGCAGGCGATCATGGCGCCGCCGGTGAGCACTTGGCGCAGCGGGGGATACCAAACAGGCGCGCCCGCATCGCGCGCGCTGGTTTGATCCCACATATATTGCAAAGCAAAGAGCCCCGAGAACGCCGCCGCCGCGCCGAGCGCGATGGTGAAGTAAACCACGAACACGGTGAGCACCCATCCGGCCAATGCCGGCAGCGCACTGAAGAGGAGCCGCAAAGGGTTCGGATCGCGCGGGCTGCGCATCAGCTCAAAGCCGCAACGCACGCCGCCCAGAAAGGAAAGCAGGATCGCCGCGTAAAGCGCGAACGCGATTGCGCCGAGCCGCGCGGTGGCGGGATAGGACGAAAGCGTGATGAGCGCGCTGATCGCCAAGGGCGCCAACGCCAGAAAGCCTAGCCGCAGCGCGGCGCGCGGAAAGAAAGGCGGCTCTGAACTCATGCCCGCCGGAATAAGAACGCCGCCAGCCAGCCCGCGCCAAGCGCAAATAGCACCACGAACACGCCGTAGAAGAACGAGGCGCTGGTGGCCATGGTGTGAATGAAGCCCTCAATGCCTACGCGCGCAAAGCCGATCGGGATGCGCTGTGATGAAATCAGCCGCCCGTCGCGGAACACGTACGCGTCGGCGATGTATTCGGTGATCGGCGCGTTGGCCGGCAGGCGCACCACGGCGCGGAACAGGCCGCCCGGATAGATCGTCAGCCCGCTGCGATCCTCCAAAGTGGGCGGCGCGGTGTAGGATTGATAGAGCCCTTGCGCGCGGCGCAAGCGAACGAGCGCTGCGCGATAGGCGGAAGGGTCTGCATCCGGCACGGCGGTTTCCAGCTGCGCGGAGGCGGCGGGATCGAGCTGGTAGCGGTGGATCAGCTGCGGCGTGGTGATGGTGGAAAGCTCGGCGTTGGAGAGCACGGCGAAGAAGGAGGGCGTTTCGCTGAAGCGGACCGGATCGCCGTTCATCAACAGGCCGAACACGCGCTGCTTGCGCATCACGGTGACGCTCTCGTTCGGGCCGCGCACGACGACGACGATCTCTCCCCGCGCGCGCCGATCAGGATTGACGCCGAACACGGTGATGTAGGAGCCGCGATAATCGGAGCTGACGGTGATGCGCTCCTCCGCGACGGCGGCGGGCAGCTCAATGCCGCCATCGGTCTCTTGCGCGCCGGCGGGGCCGGCAAGCGCAAGCAGCGCGAGCGCGATCAGAAGCCGCCTCACCATAGGCCGCCCCCCAGCACGTAAAGCTCACGCGGCGGGATGGTGACGTCCCACAGGAATTTGAGGCTGGCGGCGACCAGCAGGATGCCGAGCAGCGCGCGGATCTGCTCCCCGCGCAGGCCAGCGCCCATGCGCGCGCCAAATTGCGCGCCAATCACCCCGCCCAGCATCAGAATGGCGGCCAGCACGAGGTCCACCGTCTGCGTCGCCGTCGATTGCAGGATCACCACCAGGGAGGAGACGATCAGCACCTGAAACAAGGACGTGCCCACCACCACGTTGGTCGGCATGCGCAGCAGATAGATCATCGCGGGGATCAGGATGAAGCCCCCGCCAATGCCCATGATCGCCGCCAGCGCGCCGATCACAAACCCCAGCACGAGCGGGGGGATCACGCTGATGTAAAGCCCCGAGCGCGGGAAGCGCATGCGGAAGGGCAGGCGGTGCGCCACGGTGCGGATCGGGCGCTTGAGGATCACCACGGTGGGCAGCGCGCGCCCGCGCATCACCGCCAGCCCTTCGGCCAGCATCAGCGTGCCCACGGCCGCCAGCAGCACCAGATAAAGCAGCGAGATGATGAGATCGAGCTGGCCCAGGCGCAGCAAGCGCTCGAACAGCCACACGCCCGAAGCGCTGCCGGCGACGCCGCCAGTAGAGAGCAGCAGCCCCATGCGCCAATCCACAGTCTTGCGCCGGGTTTGCGTCATGATGCCGGAAAAAGAGGTGGCCGCGATCTGGCTCGCGCCGGTGGCGACGGCCACGGGCGCGGGAATGCCGAGAAACATCAGCGCAGGCGTCATGATGAAGCCCCCGCCCACGCCCACGAGGCCGGAGACAAACCCGACAGCGCCGCTGACCAAAAGGACAAGCACCACGCTCACCGGCATTTCGGCGATCGGCAGATAGATCAATTTTCCGCTCTGACCTCAGCGCGGACGCGCCGCCCTCTTATGGGCACGTGCGTGGCGAAGGGCAACGTTTGAACGGTGCGCAATATGGACCGCCGGCGCCCTT
>DAOMPU010000304.1:0-3574 GCA_035444925.1 Terricaulis sp.
TACGGCGACGGGGTGAACGTGGCCGCGCGCCTGCAGGCGCTGGCCCCGGTGGGCGGGGTGGCGCTCTCGCGCGGGGTGCGCGATCAGGTGGCCGGCAAGGTGAGCGCGGAGTTCGATGATCTTGGCGCGCACGCGGTGAAGAACATCGAGCGCCCGGTGCATGTGTTCGTGGTGCGCGCCCAAGCGGAGGGCGAGCCGCCGGGCGCCGAGCGCGATCAGCAGGTTTCCATCTGCGTGCTGCCGTTCGCCAATATGAGCGGCGATCCCGAGCAGGAATATTTTTCCGATGGGATCAGCGAAGACATCATCACCGATTTGAGCAAGGTTTCCGCGCTCTCGGTGATCGCGCGCAACAGCGCGTTCGCCTTCAAGGGCAAGAACGTCAACATCCCGCAGGTGGCGCGCCAGCTGAACGTGACGCACGTGCTGGAAGGCAGCGTGCGCAAATCCGGCGGGCGCGTGCGCATCACCGCGCAGCTGATCGACGGCGCCAAGAACGATCACGTCTGGGCCGAACGCTATGACCGCAACCTCGACGATATCTTCGCGCTGCAGGATGAAATCTCGGAAGCGATCGTTTCCGCGCTGAAGCTGAAATTGCTGCCGCAGGAAAAGAAGGCGATCGAAGGGCGCGGCACCGATAACGCCGAGGCGTACAATCTCTTCCTGATGGCGCGCCAGGAATGGTCCGCCGGGTATGAGGGCGATCCGCGCCGCAACAACACGATCGTGCGCCTGTGCCAGCGCGCGACCGAGCTTGATCCCAATTACGCGCGCGCCTGGGCGCTGATGGGGATGGCGCAGGCGGGCACGCGCTATTCGTTCGACGGCGGCGGCGATGGCGGGCGCGCGGCGGCCGAGCGCGCGCTTGAGCTGGACCCCAATCTGGCCGAAGCGCACGCCATCCGCGCCCGGCTGCTGTTCGAGGACGGCAAGGCCGATGAGGCGCTGGCCGAAATCGAAGCTTCGCTCCAGCTTGATCCTGAATCGCACGAAGTGAACAGGAGCTCGGCGCGGCTCTATTTCGTGCTGGAGCGCTTGCCCGAAGCCGCCAAATATTTCGAGAAGGCGCACGCGCTGGCCGAGCAGGACTTCGCCTCCGCCGGCATGCTGATCACCTGCTTCACGGCGATGGGCGATGAAGCGGCGGCGCGCGCGGCGGCGGAAGAAACGCTGGCGCGCGTGGAGAAGGTGCTGGCGAAGGATCGCTCTAACGGCTCGGCGATGGGCCATGGTGCGGACGCGCTGGCCGTGCTGGGGCAGACCGAGCGCTCGAAAGATTGGATGGCGCGCGCGCTGCTGATCGATCCAGACAATCTCAACATGCGTTACAATTTCGCCTGCTGCCTCGCGCTGAATATGAAGGATAAGGACGCCGCTATTGAAATGCTGCGCCCCGTGCTCGCGCGCTCGGCGCCGGGGCAGGTGCGGCATACGAAGGTCGATCCTGATCTGGACTCGCTGCGTGATGACCCGCGCTTCCAGGCCATGATGGCCGAAGCTGAAGCGCGCGTGGCGAAAGTCGCGGATTAAAGTGGCGAATTGAGCGTTACAGAGCGCATGGAATCCAGGGTGGCGCCGTTTTGGCGGACGCCGTAAGTTCTGCGCCTGGAGCGCGCGATGCCACTTTACATGGATCGGCACGACCTTCCCAGCGTTACCGCCGAAGAGGTGGCGCACGCACATGCGCGCGATCTCGCCGTCCAGGGCAAGCACGGAGTGAATTTCCGCACCTATTGGTTTGACGCGCGCACTTGCTGCGCGTTCTGCCTGGTGGAAGCGCCCGACGTGGAAACGGCGGCGAAGGTTCACGCTGAAGCGCATGGGCTCGCGCCGGGCGAAGTGATCGAGGTGGACGCCGCGATGGTGGAAGCGTTCATGGGCCGCATCAGCGATCCAGCCGCGACCGCGCAGAAGGGCGAGCCGATCCGCGAAAGCGCCCATCGCGTCGTCATGTTCACCGACATTGTGAATTCGACGGACATGACCGCGCGCCTCGGCGATGCGCGCGCCATGGAGATGGTGCGCGCGCACGATAGCTTGGTGCGCCGCGAATTGGCTGAACATGGCGGGCGCGAGGTCAAGCACCTGGGCGATGGCGTGATGGTGTCGTTCGCTGATGCGCAGGCCGCCGTGACAAGCGCTTGCGCTATCCAGCGCGCGGTGGCCGCGTTCAACGACGCCAGCGCCGAGCCGCTTTACCTGCGCATCGGTCTGCATTGCGGCGAGCCGGTGCATGACAATAACGATCTGTTCGGCGCCACGGTGCAGTTGGCCGCGCGCATCTGCGACGATGCGGCGGTGGAGGCGGTGGTGATCTCGGAGGATCTGCGCGCGCTGGTGGAGGGGCGCTTCCAGCTCACCGCCCTAGGGCGGCGGATGCTCAAGGGCTTCAAGGCGCCCACGCCGCTCTTTGCTGTCGAATGGCGCGCCGCGGATTAGCGAAGGCTAGCCAGGTTTGCGCCCCGACACGCCGCTGGCGCAGCCGAAGAAGTACCGCTGAGAGCGTGTTTCAAGCCCCTCGCGCGCCAGCGCCGCGCTAAAGCGCGTGGCGTCCTCAAACGCGGTGCAATACGCGCCGATCATCGCGAAATCCTGCGCGCCGCGCAGCAGCGTGCGCTCAATCATCGGCAACACAGCCTTGAGGTGCAGCAGGTAGAGCGGGCGCAAGGCCCAACCCCTCGGGTCGGAGGCTTCGATGAAGGCGAACGCGCCGCCGGGCTTCAGCACGCGCGCCGTTAAAGCCGCGAGCGCCTGTTGCTGCGCTTGATTGAACGTTTTGAGCCCGAAGGTCGAGACGACGAAGTCCGCGCTTTCCGCCGGCAATGCGCTGGCGAGCACGTCATCCTCGATGAAAGAGATTTTGTGGGCGCGGTGGCGGTGCAGGCGCGCCATGGCGCGCTCGTGCATGCCGGATGAAATGTCGACCGCCGTGATCGCCGCGATATCGGGGAAGCGCCGCAGCAAGTGGGGCCACGCCTCGCCGGTGCCGGCCATAAGGTCGTAGCCGACGGCGTTGCGCGGCAAGGGGCCAAGCGCGGCGATGCATTGTCGCCGCCAGCGTTCGGTGAAGCCGGCCGAGCACACATAGCTAAAGCCGATATAGCGCCGCGAACACCGATCAAAGACGCCTTTGACGAAGGCGGGGTCGTAGATGTCTGCGGCCATTGCCTATTTGGAAGGCGCCGCGGTTTTTCGGTAAAGGCCGCAAACGCCGCATTGCAAATTTCGCCGAATGAGCGCACGAACGTTCCGGGCCATCCGCTCCCAACGGCGGACGCCCATCTGTAAGGATGGGAGATGAGTTGATGACGAATACCCCCAAGCCGGGCGTGCGCCCGGTTGACGCCCGTTTTTCTTCGGGCCCCACCAAAAAACGTCCTGGCTGGAATTTGGCTGCGCTGGAAGGGGCGGCGCTTGGCCGTTCGCACCGCTCCAAGGCCGGCAAAGCCAAGCTGAAGGAAGCGATCGACCGCACGCGTGCGCTGCTGGAAGTCCCAGCCGATTTCAAAATCGCCATCGTGCCCGCCTCCGACACCGGGGCGGTGGAGATGGCGATGTGGTCGATGCTGGG
>DAOMPU010000305.1:0-3571 GCA_035444925.1 Terricaulis sp.
CGAACAGCGCGTCGTAGCGCTTGGCGGCGGCGCGGCGCGCTTCCGTCCATTGCTCAATGTACTTCATCTTCACGCGCAGGATGGCGCCCTGCATGCCCTCAAGGCGCATGTTGAAGCCCTTGAGCACGTGCTGATACTTTTTCTCCGCGCCCCAATCGCGCAGCATGCGGATTTTGCGCGCATATTCGGGATTGTTGGTCGTGGTCGCGCCGCCTTCGCCGTAGGCGCCAAGGTTCTTGCCCGGATAGAAGCTGAACGCGCCGAAATCGCCGATGCCGCCGACGCGCTTGCCCTTCCACTCGGAGCCGTGCGCCTGGCAGGCGTCTTCGATCACGATCAGGTTGTGCTTCTTGGCGATCGCCATGATCTGATCCATGTCGCACGCTTGGCCGTACAAATGCACGGGCAGCAGCGCCTTGGTCTTCGGCGTGATCGCCGCTTCGATCTTGGCGGGATCGATCAGGTACGTGTCGGGATCAATGTCCACGAACACCGGCGTCGCACCCGCGTACCAGATCGCGGCCACCGAGGCCACGAACGTGAACGGCGTGGTGATCACTTCATCGCCCGGGCCGATGTCGGCGGCCAGCAGCGCCAGATAAAGCGCGTTGGTGCCGTTATTGACGCCCATGCAAAATTCAGCGCCGCAATAGGCCGCGAATTCCTTCTCGAACGCGGCAACTTCCGCGCCGAGCACGAATTGGGTGTTGTCCAGGATGTGCTGGATCGCCGCGTCCACCTCCGGCTTGATCGAGAGGTATTGGGCTTTCAAATCAACGAATGGGACGCTCACAGCGATTTCTCCGCACGGGGCAGGTGGATGGTTTCGCCGCGCGCTTTCATGGAGCTCGTGGCTGCTTCAATAATCTGGATGACGCGCGCGCCGAGGCGGCCGTCACACAGGGTTTGCTTCTTCTTGTCGATGGCTTCGACGAAGTCGGCCGCGCCGGCTTTCAGCGCTTCGCTTTCGTCCAGCTTCGGCGCCCACATGTCGCCCGTGCGATAGCCGACGCGCATCTGGTAAATCTTCGCCGGATCGTCGGTGAAGGAAACGCCCTTGTCGTAAATCTTCAGCTTCTCGGAGGGCTGCAGATCGTCATAGACGAACATCTTCTTCGTGCCGCCCACCAGCACCGTGCGCACCTTCACCGGCGCCAGCCACGAGCAGTTCACGTGCGCGATCGCGCCGCTGTCATAGAACATCGTGATGTAGGCGAGGTTTTCCGGCGTGCCCGGGAAGTGGTTGATGCCGCCAGCCGAAACCGCCGTGGGCTGCTCTTCCAGCAGATAATCAAGGATCGAGAAATCATGCACCGCGAGATCGGAGATCACGCTCACGTCGCGCTGGAACAGGCCGAGGTTTACCCGGGTTGAATCGTAATAGAGGATTTTGCCCAGCTCATCGCTGGCCACGAGATCCTTCATCTTCTTCACGGCGCCCGTGTAGATGAAGGTGTGGTCCACGTGCAGGACGAGCTTTTTCTTCTCGGCGGCATCGACCAATTGGCGCGCCTGCAGCGAGGTTTCCGTCATCGGCTTTTCCAGCCACACGTGCTTGCCTGCCTTCAGCGCGGCCATGCCCAGCTCGAAGTGCGTCGACACCGGCGTTGCAATCGCGATCGCGTCGATCGCGGGGTCGCGCAGCATTTCCTGGAAGTCGGTCGTCGTCTTCACCGCAGGGAAGCGCTTGTTGACGAGTTCGAGCTTCTTGGGGTCGAGGTCCGCGACGGCGGTAAGTTCCGCGCCCTTCAATTCCGCGAAGTTGCGGACGAGGTTCGGCCCCCAATAGCCGTAGCCGATAACGCCGATCTTGATCATGTCATGTCCCCTGAAGGCGCGGCCGCGCCTTAGTCCTTCTTCGTCTTACGCGTGTCGCCCACCACTTTTCCCGGCACGCCTGCGACGATGGCGTAATCGGGCACGTCCTTGGTCACGACGGCGCCTGCGCCAATCAGCGCACCCTGGCCAATCGTGATCCCTCCCATAATCGTTGCGTTCGAGCCGATCGAAGCTTGGCGTTTCACCAGCGTCGGCACGACGGCCCAATCGGCTTCGCTCTGGGCCGAGCCGTCCGCGTTGGCGGCGCGCGGGTGGATGTCGTTAATGAACATCACGCCGTGACCCACGAACACTTCATCCTCGATCGTCACGCCTTCGCAAATGAAGGTGTGTGACGAAATCTTGCAGCGCTCGCCCACGGCGGCGTTTTTCTGGATTTCCACGAACGCGCCCACGCGCGAGCCGGCCCCCACGGCGCAGCCGTAGAGATTCACCAATTGCGGGTGGTGGATCATCACACCCTCGCCCAGGCGAACACTGTCCGAAATCGGCATCTCTTAACCCCTGCGCGAAACTCGCCGCGCGCGTCGCAAAATCCCTGCCGCGCCTTGCTTAAGGGCAGGGCTGGCCAAATCGTCGGTAGCGTTTTGATGGGCCGCCTTGTGGCCAACCCGTGATCGTTCTCCAAGCCCTTGCGGCGAATGGGAGAAATTCGCCCCTATTGGGATATTGCAGCTGCGTTCTGCAAGCCGTTTCGCGGCGCTTTCCCCGCATAGCTGCCGAGAAATTCCAGAAGTGGCGCAAACGCCGCGCGCACGGAAAAGCGGCTCTCGGCGCAAGCGAGCGCGGCCTGGCCCAATTCTGCACGTCGCGCCCGGTTTCCGGCCAGATCAACGATCGCGGCGGCGAAGTCGGCCGGATCGTCCGCCAGCGCCATCGCGCCGGCGACGACCTCTTCCACGCCCTGCGCCGTCACCGATGTGCCGACCACGGCCTTGCCCGCGGCCATCGCCTCGATCAGCTTAATTTTGAGGCCCGAGCCGGTGTAGAGCGGTGAAATCACCACGCCCGCTTGGGCATAGAGCGGGGCGAGATCGTCCACCACGCCGAGCATGCTCACGCCCTCAGGCGCCGCGCCCAGCGCGCGCGCGACCGAGCCCGCAACTTTCAACCGCGCTTGCGGGCGTTTGGCCCGCACCAAGGGCCAAATTTTCTCGAAAAACCATTCGAGGCCGATGATGTTGGGCGCGGTGTTGGAGCCGACGAACAGCAGCGCATCGTCTTCGCCCGGCTGCGGCGCGGGCGCGGTGGCCACGCCATGCGGCGCCACCAGCACGCGCCGATGCGGCAGCGCCGCGGCCACGGCCTGCGCCTCTTCGGCCTGAATGGCGATCACGGCGTCAGCCATGCCAAGCAGCGCGAATTCTTCCGCAGCGCTCATCGCCGTTACTTTTTGCGTCGCGGCCTCTTTGGCGTCGGCGACGCGGGCGGAGATGAGGTCATGCATGATCACCGCGCTCGGGGCGTCGGCCAGCGCGTAGGGCGCCAAAGGCGCGAGGTAGGCGTAGTCACACAGCACAAGCGCCGCGCCGGGCGCGGCGTGGCGGGCGGCGAACAGCTGATCGGCGGCGGTAGCGGGGGCGCCCTGGGCGTATTCCGCGGCTTTTGACCAGCCGGGCGCGATTCCCAGTTTGCCTAAACCGCGCTCCAGCACGGCCATGGCCGAGGCGGCCCAAACCCGCGGATCGCGCGCAAGCACGATGTCGCCGAGCCTGACCCCGCCATGAATCAC
>DAOMPU010000306.1:0-3561 GCA_035444925.1 Terricaulis sp.
GAAGGCGGCACGACGGAGGTGAACCTCAACGTCGTCGCCAAGCGCGTGCTGGGCTTGAGGGACACGCAATGACGTTCACATTGAGCGAGGAGCAACAGCTCCTGAAAGATTCCGCGCGCGCCTTCTGCACCGAGCAGGCGCCGGTGACGCGGCTGCGCAAGCAGCGCGATGAAAAGAAAAACGGCCGCGATCCTGAGCTATGGGCCGAGATGGCGGCGATGGGCTGGGCCGGGGTGATCATTTCCGAGGAATTCGGCGGCGCGGGCCTGGGCTATGTGGGCCTTGGCGTTGTGCTGGAGGAAACGGGGCGGACGCTTGTGGCTTCGCCGTTGCACTCAAGCGCGCTGGCGGGCGCGAGCGCGCTGCTGCTCGCGGGCACGGATGCGCAGAAGGCCGAATGGCTGCCGAAAATCGCGGCGGGCGACGTGATCGCGACGCTCGCGGTCGATGAAGGCGCGCACCATGCGCCGGGCAAAAGCGCGCTGAATTTCGCCGGCGGCAAGCTAAGCGGCAAGAAAGCGTATGTCGCCGATGGCCACATCGCCGATCTCTTCATCGTGGTTGGCGCGGATGCGCTTTATCTGGTGAAGGGCGATGCGGCGGGGCTTGCGCGGCGCGAGCTGATCACGGTCGATAGCCGCGGCGCGGCCGATCTGACGTTTGAGGGCGTGGCCGCTGAGAAGATGAACGGCGGCGCGGAGGTGATCGACGCGGTCCTTGATCGCGCGCGCATCGGGCTGGCGGCGGAAATGCTGGGGCAGGCGAGCGCGGCGTTTGAGATCACCAGCGAGTATCTGAAAACACGCAAGCAATTCGGCCAGGTGATCGGCGGCTTCCAGGCGCTGCAACACCGCGCGGCGAAGCTGTTCACCGAGCTGGAAATGACGCGCTCATGCGTGCTGGCCGCGCTGGATGCGCTGGATCGCGGCGATAAGCGCATCGCCGAATATGCCAGCCTCGCCAAAGCGCGCACCGGCGATACGCTGCACCTCGCCACCAGTGAAATGGTGCAAATGCACGGCGGCATCGGCATGACGGACGAGCACGACGCGGGCTTGTATCTCAAGCGCGCGCGTGTGGCCGAGGCGCTTTATGGCGGCGCAAGTTTTCACCGCGCTCGGTACGCGAAGCTGCTGGGGTTCTAAGCCGCCTGCGCCGCCGCCGCGAACTCGGCCTTCCAGCCCTCAACCAGCGCGCGGTTATCGTGATCCCAGGGGTGAAACCCGGGGCGATACCAAGAGAAGTACGTGCGCCAGCCGCGCGCAAAAATCCCAGGCTGGCGCCACACATAGCGGCGCACCGCTTTCAGCGCCTGTTTGGGCGTGTAGCCATCGGCTTCCAGAAGCCACGCCGCGTAGCGCGTGATGTTGCGCGTGAACAGCACAGTGATCAGCGCCATCGCAATCGTGCGCCGCAAATAGCGCTTCAGCGGGCTCCATTCGCGCGCGGCATGCAGATACACATCATACGCCACGCCCTTATGCTCGGTTTCTTCCATCGCATGCCAGCGCCACATGCGCTCGATCTCGGGATCGGCGTGCGCGAACACATCCTGGCTGCGCGCGAATTCATCGGCCATCATGGCGGTGAAATGCTCAAGCGCGATGGTGGAAAGCAGCATGCCCGCCGGCCCGCGTGAGCGCGAAAGCGCGGTCCGCTCCTTCACCGCCGCTTCGATTCGCTCCACCGGATAGCGTTCGCGATCGATGATCTGATTGAGCGTGTGATGCTCACGCGAATGGATCGCTTCCTGCGCGATGAAATTGCGCACGTCCTCGGCCAGCTTGCCGTCGAGATCTGTGCGATAATGTTTCACCGCATCGATGAACAGCCGCTCCCCATCGGGGAAGGTGATCGAGAGCGCGTTGAACACGGCCGTGCCAACAGCATCGCCTAGCCAATGGCCCTTACGCGCGGCCTCGAGGTCAAAGCGCAGATCGCGTGGCGGGATGGTGATGTCAGCAGGGGTTTTGGCGTTCATGGGGCGATCTCCGGTGTAGATTGCCGATGCCCCTCAATCTGGTGCTATTGAAAAAAATGTCAATAAAGAACGGCAGAAAACCCCGCATCCGCCGCGCCCCCGAGGCGGCGAAGGAGCATATCCTCCTCGCGGCGGAAAAAGTGCTTGTAGAACAGGGCCCTTTGGCGCTGAAGCTGGCCGAGGTGGCGGCCGCCGCGGAGGTGGCCAACGCCAGCGTGCTGCATCATTTCGGCTCCATCGACGGCCTGCACGCGGCGCTCATGCAGCGCATGACCGAGCAATTGGTGGCCAACATTCTAGCTGTGGCGCTGAAAGACGCGGACCGCGAAGGCAAAACCGCCGCCGGCGTTGAAGCGCTGTTCGACGTGTTCGAAACGCGCGGCGCCGCGCGCTTGGCGGCGTGGATGGAGCTGACGGGCGAAGCGCGCCAGCTCACCAATGTGCGCAAAGCGGTGCAGGTGGTGGTGGCGCAGCGAGCCTCGCTTGGTGACCTCAACGCCAAACAGGCGGAAGATTTGGTGCTGTTCGCGGTGATGCTGGCGATGGGGGCGGGGCTGTTCGGCCGCTCGCTGGAGCGATTGGTGGGCCGCGAGGAAGGCGACATGCGCGCGATCGCGGGCGCGGCGCTGCGCGCGTTCGTGGATGCGCATCGCAATGATTGATGGCAGCGCTGACGGGACTCGAACCCGTTTCGCCGTGGTGAAAGCACGGCATCCTAACCCATAGACGACAGCGCCGAATAAAGCGGGGCGCTCATGTCGCGTTGAAGAATGGTCTGGGCGGCTGGATTCGAACCAGCGACCTCCTGCTCCCAAGGCAGGCGCTCTCCGCGAGCTGAGCTACGCCCAGACACCGGCTAGCGCCACATGAGCGCTAGCGCATCTCTCGGAAGGGTCGCGGTCGAAACATGATCGTTGCTCTACTTGCTCTTTGTGTTTTTTGAATGGTGGACAGAGTTGGATTCGAACCAACGCGCCGGTTAGGGACGGGGTCTACAATCCCGCGGTTTCAGCCTCTCACCCATCTGTCCGTTCAACACGCTTCCCGGCCGAGAGCCCCGCGAACGCGGGGCCGAGGGCCGGGACCCAGAAGCGACTAAGCGCAAATGCTTGTCGCCCTGGGTCCCGGCTCGCACCCCGGCTTGCGCCGGGGATGCGTCCGGGAAGCGTGAGGTCACCCCTTCACGCACACCACTTGGCGCAGCGTGTGGACGACATCCACCAGGTCCGCTTGCGCGGCCATGACGGCGTCGATGTCCTTGTAGGCCATCGGCGTTTCGTCGATCACGCCCGCATCCTTGCGGCACTCGACGCCCTCGGTCGCCTTGCGGTGATCCGCCAGCGTGAAGCGCTGCTTGGCCGCAGTGCGGCTCATCGCGCGCCCGGCGCCGTGCGAGCAGGTGCAGAACGAATCCGGGTTTCCCTTCCCTTGCACGATGAAGCTCTTCGCGCCCATCGAGCCGGGGATGATCCCGAGTTCGCCTTGCCCTGCGCGCACCGCGCCCTTGCGCGTTACCCATACGTCGGCGCCGAAATGGTGTTCGCGCGCCACGTAATTGTGGTGACAGTTCACGGCGTGCT
>DAOMPU010000307.1:0-3551 GCA_035444925.1 Terricaulis sp.
GGCATCCGGCCGGCGCCGAACTGGGCCGAAAGCAAAGCGATCAGCGCGACCAGCACATAGCCCCGCCAGCCGCCGGCGAATTGCGCAAAGAGCGAGGAGAGGGACGCAGATTCGGGCATCGCAGCTTAAGGTGATAGACGCGGGCGGGGCCTCAAGACCATGCCAGATGGGCGCCGCTCTCGCCTCGGAGCGCGGAGGCGGCTAAGAGAGCCCGCGCCCGTGGCTCAGCCGGGGCGGGCATAGGGCGGGAAGAGAACAAAACCTTGGCCGAAAGCATCGAACTCAGCGTCGTGGTTCCCGTGCGCGACGAGAGCGGCAACGCCGCCGCCTTGGCGCGCGAGATCGCCGGCGTGCTGGAGGGGCGTTCGTTCGAGATTATTTTCGTGGACGATTGCTCGCGCGATGACACGCGCGCGGAACTCGCGCAGCTGAAAGGCGAATTGCCGATGCTGCGCCTGCTCGGCCACCGCGTAAATTCGGGCCAAAGCCGCGCGGTGCGCAGCGGCGTGCTGGCCGCGCGCGCGCCAATCATCGGCACTTTGGACGGCGACGGCCAGAACGATCCGGCCGATTTGCCACGCCTGGTTGCGCGCCTCACGCGCCCGGAGGCCGCGCCCGATCTCGCCATGGTGGCGGGCAAGCGCGGCAAGCGCCAGGACGGCTGGAGCAAACGCTGGGCCTCTAAAATTGCCAACACGATCCGCAAAGCGGCGTTGAGCGACGGCGCCGATGACAGCGGCTCAGGCGTCAAAGTGTTCAAAAGGGAGGCGTTTTTGCGCCTGCCGTACTTCGATCACATGCATCGTTTCATGCCCGCTCTGATGCTGCGTGAAGGCTATGCAGTTGAGTTTTTGGAGGTTAATCATCGTGCCCGGGGCGCGGGCCGCTCCAAGTACACGAACCTGGGGCGCCTCGCCGCGAACATGACCGATCTGTTCGGCGTGATGTGGCTGAGGAGCCGGGCCCGCCTCCCAGGGGGAACGGACGAACTCTAGAGCGCGTTCGTTTGCGCACGATTTAGCCAGGGGAGTCCCATGGGGGCGATATTCAACGTCTTTCCGCTGATCTTGATCCCGGTGTTGATCTACAACATCTGGGCCTTTGGCTCGACCGCAGCCGGCACCGATCCGGCCGACGTGCGCCGGCATCTGGAAACGCCGATGATCTGCGTGCCGATGGCCTCCACCGAGCCGGGCGCGGTGAATGCGTGTCAGGCGGGGCGCCAAGCGGCGCAAACGCAAGCCGCGGCGGTCACGCAAGCGCCGGAAGCGGCGGTCGCAGCGCCCGCGGGCACGGTGCATTGGGTGGTTTCGTTCGGCGATCTGCTGATATTGCTGTCGCTGATTTTGCTGTTCATCGAGCTGCTGAAATCGACATCGACAGGCTCAGCCGCGATCTTCAATCACGCGCTTTCGATGCTCGTTTTCATCATATGTTTGGTCGAGTTTCTGCTGCACCCGGCGTTCGCCACCAGCGCGTTCTTCATCATCTTGGTGATGGCGCTGCTTGATGTGCTGGCGGGCGTGGTGGTCACCATCATCGCCGCGCGCCGCGATGTGGAATTCGCGGGGCAGTAGCGAGGCAGTCGGCAATCGGCAGTCGGCAGTCGGCAGTCGGTTAAGACCGGCTGCCGATTCTGTTTATTCGCGTCACGAAACGAAGCCGCCCGACTGCCGATTAACGACTGCCGACTGCCGCTACAGGCACCACATCCCCAGCGCGAAGGCGATCGCGAAGTCGAGCCAGCGGCCGAATCGGGGGAAGATAGTCGCCATGGGCGCCGTCTCTGCAGGTTCGGCGCCGGAGGGTGGGAATGGCGCTCTTCTTCGACGCCGCGTGGTTTGACGCACGCCTGGCAGAGAAAAACCTCGACCGCGGCGCTCTGGCGGCGTCCGCGGGGCTTGAGCGCAGCGAGCTGCATCGGCTGTTTATCCATGAACGCGCGCCGACGGCCGCGGAGCTGAACGCGTTCGCCGCGCTGCTGGATGCGGACATCGTGGAGATCAGCTTGCGCTGCGGCGTGGCCAATCCGGACGCGCCGCCGGTGGAAGATTCCGGCCAACGCATCGAAAGCATGGAAGCGCGCCTCGATGAAATCGACGCCTGGCTCGAGTCGCTCGAAGCAGAGAGCCTGAAGAAGAGCGCCTAGGCTTCGAAATCGAAGCTGATGCCCGCGCGCGTGCGGCGCTTCTCGGGATATTTCACGCGCACAATTTCCGGCGGCGCGATCTGGTTGACCAAAGTGGCCGCGAACAGCGGGTCGAGCGGGCGGTGCGGGGCGCGGCGCTGTTTGGCGCGGCGATCCTGGCCGCGACGGGGCTCGTCGCGTTCGTGGGCGAAAAGCACGGGGGGGCGTCCGTCGCTCATGCGAGCCTCAACTGCATCCGGTGTGCCAACGGAAATTAAACGATGAACGCGCGCGTCCGTTCCGCTTAACTGAGCGCGGAGGCGCGCATGGATGAGTATGCTGAATATGACGGGCTGGGCCTCGCGGGCCTGGTAACCAGCGGTAAAGCAAGCCCAAGCGAGCTCTTGGAGGCCGCGATCACGCGCATTGAGCGGCGCGATGGCGCGCTGAACGCCGTAAATTACCGGGCTTATGACGAAGCGCGCGCTGTCGCGGCTTCGGGCAAATTGCCGGACGGGCCGTTCAAAGGCGTGCCATTTCTGGTCAAGGATTTGGGCGTCAGGGTTAAGGGCTGGCCGCGCACCTCCGGCTCGCGCTTCGCGGCGATCGATGCGGACGGCGAGGATTCGGTGATCACCGAACGCTGGCGTGCGGCGGGCCTGGTGCTGCTGGGCAAAACCAACACGCCGGAATTCGGCATTCCTGGCGTCACCACCTCCGCGAAGCTTGGGCCATGCCGCAATCCTTGGAATCCCGAGCACATCTCCGGCGGCTCATCCGGCGGGGCGGCGAGCGCGGTGGCGGCGGGCATGGTCCCGCTCGCGCATGCGAGCGATGGCTTGGGCTCGATCCGTATTCCGGCCGCGTGCTGCGGGCTGGTGGGGCTCAAAGTGACGCGCGATCGCAACCCGAACGGCGTTCACGATACCGACCGCGTGATCGGCTTCAGCGTCGATCACGTCGTCACCCGCACGGTGCGCGATAGCGCGGCGATGCTGGATGCGACGTGCGATCCGCAGCCGGCGAGCCCGTATGCTTATCCGCGGCGCGACCGGGCGTTTCTCGATGAAGTCAGCGCCAGCCCTGGCAGACTGCGCATCGCGGTGTCGGGCGAAACGCCGGCGGGCGATCCGCTCGATCCGGACGTGGCCGCCGCGCTGGAAAACACGGCGGAGACGCTGAAGGCGCTCGGCCATGATGTGCGCGCGGAAAATCTCGGCATCGATTATCGGGCGCTCTATCGCGCGCAGGGCATGGTTTCCGCCGCGAACTTCGCCGCCAGCATGCAGCGCTGGATCGCGCTCAAAGGCCGCGAGCCGGGCGATGAAATCGAAGGGCTGGCGCGGCGCCTCTATGAAGCCGGCAAGGCGATGAGCGGGGGCGAGGCGCTATGGGCCGTGCAGGAGCTGCGCCTGCGCACGCG
>DAOMPU010000308.1:0-3513 GCA_035444925.1 Terricaulis sp.
GCGGCGATCGGATCGATAGCCTGCGTCATCGGGCCATCATGCCACATCGTGTTTAGAGATTCGTTCAGATGTGTTGTGAATGAGGGATCAAGCATAACGCGCATGAAACCATATCAGATCGCCATTGCCGGATGCGGCGTCGCCGGGCTTGCGGCTGCTACGCTGTTGCGTGCGCGCGGCGCGCGGGTGGTGGTGTTCGATCAATGGGAGGCGCCCAAGCCGGTTGGCTCGGGCATCATTTTGCAGCCGGTTGGCTTGCATGTGCTTGATACGATCGGCGCTGGCGACGCCATGCGCGCGCTGGGCGCGCCGATTGCGCGCCTGTTCGGCAAAAGCGGCGAACGCGTGGTGCTGGACGTGCGCTATGACGCGCTGGGGCGCGGGTCGCCGTGCGGGCTGGGCGTGCATCGCGGCGCGCTGTTTCAAGTGCTGTTCGACGCCGCGCGTGCGGCGGGCGCGGAGATTGAAAGCGGGCATGTGATCGCGGGCGCGAATGACGGGCGCCTGCGCTTCGCCGATGGGCGCGAAAGCGCGCGGTTTGATCTGGTGATCGACGCGCTGGGCGCGCGCTCGCCGCTGGCGGGGCCGGCGCCCGCGCCGCTCCGCTTCGGCGCGCTGTGGGCGAACCTCACATGGGAGGGGCCATTCGACGGCGCGGCGCTGGAGCAGCGCTACGAGGCCGCGCGCAAGATGGTGGGTGTCATGCCGATTGGCCGCCTTGGGCCGCAGGCGCCCAAGCAAGCCGCGTTTTTCTGGAGCCTGAAGCACGCCGATCACGGCGCCTGGCGCGCGCGCGATCTGGCGGATTGGAAGCGCGAGGTGCTGGCGCTTTGGCCCGCCGTTGCGCCGCTGCTGACGCAGATCGAGCGCCACGACGATCTCGTCTTTGCCTCTTATGCGCATCGCACGCGCCGGGCGCCGCTGTCGCGCCATTGCGTGCATGTGGGCGATAGCTGGCACTGCACCAGCCCGCAATTGGGGCAGGGCGCCAACATGGCGCTGCTGGACGCCTACGCATTGGCGCATGCGCTCGCGGCGCAAGATGATTTGGCGATTGCGCTTGAAGAATATGCGCGCCTGCGGCTTTGGCACATTCGCCTTTATCAATTGGCTTCCTGGGCGTTTACGCCGGCGTACCAATCGGACGGACGCGCGATCGCGTGGCTGCGCGATTGGATCGTTTCGCCGCTCGCGCGCGTTTGGCCCGCGCCGCCGATCCTGGCTGCGCTGGTGGCCGGGCAGATCGGCGCGCCGCTGCATGCGCTCGGCTTGACGGGGCGGTAGTCGCGTGCGTCACATGGCGCATGTTCAAATTCATCGGCCAGTTTCTTAGCGGCCTTTGGCGCGCGTCGATGTTCTGGCGCATCCCGCCGTTCGAGGATCCGAGCGCGGGCGTGCGCGTCGGCAACCGCCTCGGCGGCTCGCTGATGTTTCTGTTCCTGCTGTTTTTCTTCGTCGCACTCGTTCTCGTCGTGGCCGGCTCGTTGTTCGGCTTCACAATTGAGGATGTGCTCGGGGGCGCCGATGCTGTGCTCGCGCAGCTCGGCCCCTCGCTCGATTTCATCGGCAAGGTGCTGATCCAGAAGGTGCTGATGGCGCTCATCCTCGCCGTCTGCGCCGCCGTCGCGGTTATGCTCGTGTTCTTCCGCAATAGCGTGGATTCGCCGAGCTGGTGGAAAACCATCCTGATTCTGCTCGGCTGTCTCATGGTCGGCTATTGCTCGGCGGTGAATATGCTCGCCCCGCTTGATCCCTACGATCCAAGCTTGGGAGATCAATATTATTACGATCCGTGAGCCGCCGATTTGGCGCGGCGGTCCCAATGCCCCCAGGCGCGTTCGTGCAGGGCGTAGGCGAAGGTTTGCACCACCGGCTCAATCAGGCCGACGGCCAGCGCCGCGCGCCAATCCTGGGTGATCAGGAAGGTGACGCTGATCGCGACCGCAAAATGGGTCAGCGAATAGGTTCCGGTTTTGAGCGCGAGGCGCATGGCGCATCCCTATTGCGAATGATTCGCAAATAAGGATGCGCTGATCGGCCGGCAAGGGGGAGGGTGCGGAAAAATTGGCGCAGGTCAGCGCCGCTTTACGCGCCAGCGGCCCAGGCCTGCATTCCGCGCAATTGACGCTCCGCCCGACGCACTCCATTTCAAGCCATGGCCCACCCCGCTCAAAGCGCTCAGGTTCATGAGCGCGTTCTGATCATCGATTTCGGCTCCCAGGTGACGCAGCTGATCGCGCGGCGCGTGCGCGAGAACGGCGTCTATTGCGAGATTCATCCCTACAACAAGGTCGACGCCGCGCTGCTCACGAGCTTCGCGCCCAAGGCGATCATTTTCTCCGGCGGGCCCGCCAGCGTGCTGGACGATCCAAGCCCGCGCGCGCCGCAAGAGGCGTTTGCGCTGGGCGTGCCGATCCTAGCCATCTGCTATGGCCAGCAAACCATGAGCGTGCAGCTTGGCGGCGTGGTCGAAGGCGGGCATGCGCGCGAGTTTGGGCGCGCGGATGTTGAGATCAAAAAAGCTTCGCCGCTGTTTGAAGGCTTGTGGGAAGTCGGCGCCCGCTATCCGGTGTGGATGAGCCATGGCGACCGCGTCACGCAGCTGGCGCCCGGCTTTGAGGTGATCGCCACCAGCGAAAACGCGCCCTTCGCGATCGCGGTGGATGAGAAGCGGCGCTTCTACACCACGATGTTCCACCCAGAGGTGGCGCATACGCCCGATGGCGGCAAGCTGCTGCGCAATTTCACGCACCGCATCGCTGGCCTCAAAGGCGATTGGACGATGGCGGCGTTCAAGGATGAAGCCATCGCGCGCATCCGCGCGCAGGTGGGCGATGGCAAAGTGATCTGCGGGCTGTCGGGCGGCGTGGATTCATCAGTGGCGGCCGTGCTAATCCACGAGGCGATCGGCGATCAGCTGACCTGCGTCTATGTCGATCACGGCCTGATGCGGAAGGGCGAGAGCGAGCAAGTCGTCTCGCTGTTCCGCGATCATTACAACATCCCGCTGATCCACGCCGATGAGAGCGCGCGCTTTCTCGGCGAACTGGAGGGCGTTTCCGATCCGGAGGTGAAGCGCAAAACCATCGGCAAGCTGTTCATCGACGTGTTCGAAGAGAAGGCGAAGTCCGTCGGCGGCGCGGCGTTCCTGGCGCAAGGCACGCTCTATCCGGATGTGATCGAAAGCGTGAGCGCGATCGGGGGGCCGAGCGTCACCATCAAATCGCACCACAATGTGGGCGGCTTGCCTGAGCGCATGAACATGAAGCTGGTCGAGCCGCTGCGCGATCTCTTTAAGGACGAAGTGCGCGCGCTGGGGCGCGAACTGGGCTTGCCGGAGACGTTCGTGGGGCGTCATCCGTTTCCGGGGCCGGGGCTCGCCATCCGCGTGCCGGGCGAAATCACGCGTGAGAAGCTGGATATTCTGCGCGAGGCCGATGCGGTCTATCTCGATGAAATCCGCAAGGCGGGGCTCTACGATAAAATCTGGCAAGCGTTCGCGGTGCTGCTGCC
>DAOMPU010000309.1:0-3493 GCA_035444925.1 Terricaulis sp.
CCAACGCCGCCGCGCGCCGGCAGATGCAGTTTGAAGCGCGCGGCCAATACCTGACCTCGATCCTGCGCCACCCGGACGTGCTGGAAGCGGTGCAGCTGGCGGTGCGCGAGGGCGCGGCGAGCACGGTGGATTATCAGGTTTCGGCGCAGGTGGAGCGGCATACGCGCTGCACTATAGCACCCGTCACCTGGGGGGCGGATAAGGCGGCGATGCTGGTGTTCGCCGATCAGACCGCGCGCATTAGCACCGAGCGCATGCGCGCCGATTTCCTCGCCAACGCCAGCCATGAGCTGCGCACGCCGCTGGCCTCGCTGACGCTGCTGATCGAGACGCTTTCGGGCCCCGCGCGCGATGATCCCGAAGGCCAGGCGCGCTTTCTCAAGATGATGCAGCTGCAGGCCGAGCGCATGCGCCGGCTGATCGACGACCTGCTCTCGCTCTCGCGCATCGAGATGGACGAGCACATTCCGCCCTCGGACCGGGCCGATCTGGCCGGCGTGGTGCGCGAAGTGGCCGATACGATGGGCGAGCTGCTGCGCGAGAAGCAGGTGCGCCTGGATTTGCGCCTGCCGCCAGCCCCGGTGCGCGTGGTGGGCGAGCGTTTCCAGCTCGCGCAGGTGGTGCAGAATCTGATCGACAATGCGGTGAAATATTCCAAGCCCGGCCAGAGCGTCGTCGTCGAGGTGGCGCCCGCGGGTGACCGCGAAGAGGTGATCGCCGAGGCCGGGCGGCGCTGGGAAGGGGCGGGGCAGGTGGCCCTACTGACCCCGATCGCCGCCGCAAACCGCTCCTATGCTTTTGTTCGCGTGGAAGATTCCGGGCAGGGCATGGATCAGCGCTTTTTGCCCCGCCTGGGCGAGCGCTTCTTCCGGGTGGAGCGCGAATTGGGCGACGAGCGCGGCGGCACGGGCCTCGGGCTCGCCATCGTCAAGCATATCGTCAACCGCCACCGGGGCGGGTTCCTGGTGGAGAGCCAGCGCGGGCGCGGCTCGGCGTTCGCGGCCTATGTCGAATTGGCGGGGGAGGGCTGATCTGGCGCATGGGCGGTTTCACATCAGTGTCATCAAACCCGGCTAGCCAGCGGCCTGGCGCTGCAGCCCCGCGAGATGGGCTGAGCCTAAGGGGTTGTGCATGCACTATTCTTCCACTGGCGCTGACCGGCCGCCGGGCCCCGGCATGGCCGCCCCGGCGGTGCGCATGAACGCGGGCGTGCTCACCGGGGCCGCCGCCAAGGTGGCCGCGCGCGATATCAACGTCTTCTACGGCGACAAGCAGGCGCTGTTTGACGTCTCGCTCGATATTCCCGACGGCGCGGTGACCGCGTTCATCGGCCCCTCCGGCTGCGGCAAGACCACGTTCCTGCGCTGCATCAACCGCATGAACGATACGATCGAAGGCTGCCGCGTTTCCGGCTCGCTGCAGATCGAGGGCAAGGAAGCCTACGCCAAGAACGTCGATCCGGTGGTGCTGCGCACGCGGGTGGGCATGGTGTTCCAGAAGCCCAATCCGTTTCCGAAGTCGATCTATGACAACGTGGCCTACGGCCCGCGCATCCACGGCATGGCCAAGTCCAAGGCCGATATGGATGTGATCGTCGAAAAATCGCTGCGCCGCGCGGGCCTTTGGGAAGAGGTGAAGGATCGCCTCGCCCAATCGGGCACCGGCCTTTCCGGCGGCCAGCAGCAGCGTCTGGTGATCGCGCGCACCGTGGCGGTCGATCCCGACATCATCCTGATGGACGAGCCGTGCTCGGCGCTGGACCCGATCGCCACCGCCAAGATCGAAGAGCTGATCGACGAGATGCGGACCAATTATTGCATCATCATCGTGACCCACTCGATGGCGCAGGCCGCGCGCGTCTCGCAGAAGACGGCGTTCTTCCACCTGGGCAAGCTGGTGGAGACCGGGCCGACCGAGGAGATTTTCACCAACCCTCGCGATACGCGCACGCAAGACTATATTACGGGCCGGTTCGGCTGATTTGGCCGCGCCGGTTCACTGAAAGACCGATTATGGCCGAGCATACAGTCAAGGCGTTCACCGAAGAGCTCGACGGGCTCACCCAGGAGGTCGCCCGCATGGGCGGGCTGGCGGAAACCGCCGTGAACGATTGCCTTGCCGCGGTGGCGCGCCGCGACACCGAACTCGCGCATGCGGTGATGGAGCGCGACGCCAAGATCGACGCGGCCCAGCGCGAGGTGGAAAAGCGCGCGATCAAATTGTTCGCGCTGCGCCAGCCGATGGCGTCCGATCTGCGCGTGGTGCTGACGGCGTGGCGCATCGCGGGCGAGTTGGAACGCGTGGGCGATCTGGCCAAGAACATCGCCAAGCGGGCGCTGATCTTGAACCAGGCCGAGCCGATCCAGCTGACGCGCAGCGTCGAGCGCATGGGCAAGATCGCCGGCGCGCATCTGAAGCAGGTGCTCGACGCGTACGCCAACAAGGATGTCCAGGCCGCGATCGGCGTGTGGATGCAGGACGACAATATCGATGCGCACTACAATTCGCTGTTCCGCGAATTGCTGACCTACATGATCGAAGATCCGCGCATGATCAGCTCGTGCGCGCACCTGCTGTTTATCGCCAAGAATATCGAACGCATCGGCGATCACGGCACCAACATTGCTGAATATATCCACTTCCTGGTGACCGGCGAAGAGATCGCCACGCAGCGCCCGCGCGCGGCGATTGAACCCGGCGATCCGTGAGGAATT
Source organism: Terricaulis sp. (assembly GCA_035444925.1). Lineage (GTDB taxonomy): Bacteria > Pseudomonadota > Alphaproteobacteria > Caulobacterales > Aquidulcibacteraceae > Vitreimonas. The sequence continues at coordinate 2,715 of DAOMPU010000309.1, forward strand.
GATCCATGGCTAAGGCCCCGCTTGTTCTCGTTGTTGAAGATGAAGCCGCTTTGGCGGACCTGCTGCGCTACAATCTGGAGCGCGAAGGCTACCGGGTGAACGTCGCCACCGATGGCGAAGAGGCGATGGTGGTGGCCGAAGAGAGCCCGCCCGATCTTATCCTGCTCGATTGGATGCTGCCGAAGGCGTCTGGTGTTGAAGTGTGCCGCCGCCTGCGCGCCAAGCAGGAAACGCGCAACACCCCGGTGGTGATGCTGACCGCGCGCGACGAAGAGAGCGACCGCATTCGCGGGCTCGACACCGGCGCGGATGATTACCTCACCAAGCCGTTCTCGATGAACGAATTGCTGGCGCGCCTGCGCGCCGTGATGCGGCGCATCCGGCCCGGCCTTGCCGAAGATAAGCTCATCTGCGGCGACATCGTGCTCGATCGCGGCGCGCACCGCGTGAAGCGCGCCAGCCGCGAAGTGCATCTGGGGCCGACCGAATTCCGCATCCTCGATCATCTGATGCAGCATCCGGGGCGCGTGTTCAGCCGCGAGCAATTGCTCGATGCGGTGTGGGGCTCGGATGTGTATGTCGAGGCGCGCACGGTGGATGTGCATATCGGCCGTTTGCGCAAAGCGCTGAACGAGGGCGATGAAGCCGATCCGATCCGCACCGTGCGCAGCGCCGGCTACTCGCTCGACCTCGCCACGGTGGACGCCTAACGCCGCACGGCGCGCGGCGCCTGCGGAGAGAGGGCTTGCCCCGCCGAAGCGCGAGAGCGCGAAGGCGGG
>DAOMPU010000310.1:0-3488 GCA_035444925.1 Terricaulis sp.
TAGCGATACCGACGAACGCGACCATGATGCCCCAGACGGTGCCGAACAGACCGATGAACGGTGCGTTGGCGCCGATCGACGCCAGGAACGTCATCGACGAACCGAGGTCATCGAGGTGCTCGTTCTGGCGGGTCGCCATAGCCGAAGAAACGCGCTGCATCGTGTGGTCACGCGCATCGCGCATCGTGTAGAGGCCGAGGTCTTGCGTGCGGCGGACTTCCGCCATGCCCGCGTCGAACATCGACTTGATGCCGGAAGACGGCAGCTTGCGCACGATCGCTTCGGCTTCTTCAACCGAGTTGGCCTTGCGGAACGAAGCGAGGAAATCCTTCGTCTGCTTGCCGGTTTTGCGCATGACGTAAATCTTCTCGAACAGCAGCGCGACAGCGTAGATCGCGCAGAGGCCGAGGATGATCATGACGCCCATCTCAACCGCGTTGAGGTGGACGAAGAGCTCGATCATCGAGACGTCTTGCTGGCCGGAAGCCTCAGCGGCGGCTTCCGCGCCGCGCTGCTTGGCCGCCGCAAGCTCTTCAGCCGACGGCGCCGGCGCAGCGGCCGGAGCGGTCGTGGCCGCCGGATCTGCCGGAGGAGTGGCGGTTTGCTGCGCGAACGTCAGCAGCGAATTCATCAACGTCATGGTCTGCCCTTCTGCCTGCCCTGTGTTTTACAAGCCCCTATCCCTCACGCGAACATCGCGCGCGGGCGGGGCCGCGGAACTTGCCTTTCGTGATGGGGATGCGCGGCGAGTTGTTTTCAACTTTTCGCCTGCATTCCTCCCACCATGCCGCCTGGCCGCCGCACGATGCGGTCTCTTCCAGGGCGGCCTCGACGCCAGCACTCTAAATTTTCGGAAAAGGTGCTCTTGTCAACGTCTCCCACGCAGTGGGCGATCTTTCGACGCCCACCCCCCAAGTCTGGGGCTGATGCACCGAACAAGTCCCTTCCTGCAATCAAAACTTTCGTGAACGTCATCCGGCGAAACGCTCTACTACCATGGATGGGGCGCCCACACCCCTTTTCGCCCCTATTTCGGGCGCCGACCGCAAAGGAACCCGCAAATGGCGATGCCTGTCGAGGAACTTGAGGCTTTATTGCGGGAGGCTTTCCCGGACGCCGAGATTACAATCGAGGATCTGGCCGGCGACGGGGACCATTACCGGGCCCGCATCCGCGCCGCGGCCTTCGCGGGCAAATCCCGCGTGGCCCAGCACCAATTGGTCTATGCGGCCCTCAAGGGGCGCATGGGCGGGCAATTGCACGCTCTGGCCCTGGATACCGCCCCCGCCTGAGCGCGCCGGCCATTGCCCCGCGCGCCCCGCGCGCTTACCTGCAGGCGAAACGGGAGCTTTCATGTCCGACGTTCAAGACCGCATCCGCGACACCATCGCCGCCCACGACGTCGTGCTGTTCATGAAGGGCGTGGCCGCGCAGCCCCAATGCGGCTTCACCAGCCTCGTAGTGCGCATCCTCGATCACATGGGCGTGGCCTATCATGACGTGAACGTGCTGACCGACGAGGACATCCGCCAGGGCGTGAAGGATTTCGCCAACTGGCCGACCATCCCGCAGCTTTACGTCAAAGGCGAATTCATCGGCGGCAGCGATATCGTGCGCGAGATGTTTCAGAGCGGCGAATTGAAAGCGCTGTTCGAGGAAAAGGGCGTGGCGCTCGTCGCCTAGCCCTTCGGGCGCTCCACCACCTGCAGGCTCAGCTGCGTCAACGCGCCGTCGCGCAGCACGCTTAAGCTTACGCGCCGCCCAATCCGCTCACGCGTCAGCAATTTGTGGATTTCATCCACGGACGCGAGCGGCGCGCCATCCAAGCTCAGCACCACATCGCCCACGCGCAAGCCCGCCTGCTCGGCCGGCCCGCCAGGGCTCAGCCCCGCCACCAGCACGCCGCTTTCGTGCGTCAGCTCAAGCCGCCGCGTCAGCGCGCGCGAAAGCGCCTGCGTCTGCCCGGCGATGCCGAACCAGCCGCGCGCCACGCGCCCCTCGCGCATCAATTCAGGAATGATGCGCTTGGCGGTGTTGATCGGCACGGCGAAGCAAAGCCCTTGCGCGCCGCCGATAATGGCGGTGTTCACGCCCACCACCGCACCGTCATAATCCACCAGCGCGCCGCCGGAATTGCCGGGGTTGAGCGCCGCGTCCGTCTGGATCACGTCTTCGATCAAGCGCCCGCCTTCGCTGCGCAAAGTGCGGCGCAGAGCTGAGATCACGCCCGCCGTCACCGTGGCCTGCAGGCCCAGTGGGTTGCCGATGGCGATCGCCAGTTCGCCCACGCGCAATTCATCGGAATCGCCCAGCGCCGCGGCCGTGTGGCCGCCGCCGCTGAGGCGCAGCAGGGCCAAATCCGTATCGGGATCGGCGCCGACGATCTCCGCCTTCGCCACCGCGCCGTCATGCAGCACCGCCTCCACGCGGCCTGCCTCGCGCACGACGTGGTGATTGGTCAGCGCGTAGCCGTCGGGCGAGATAATCACGCCAGAGCCCGCCCCGTCATAGAGATCGCGCCCACGGCTCGCGCGGCGCACGCCGATCACGGCGGGGCCCGTACGGGCCACCACATCCATCACTGTTTGCGAAAATCCGTCGCGTGCGCCGCGCGCCCGCGGCGCCTCCGATATGTTTCGATTGCGCCCAAACATGGTGCAGGGAACTTAGGAAGCGGGCTTGCGCCGCGCTAGGGTCGCTTCCGCGCGCGCCGCACATGGCCTACACCCAGCCCATGTCCTCCCCCGAGTCTCCCCGCTTCCAGCCGCTGACATGGCTGCGCAATTCGTTCCTCGCCGGCGTCGCCGTGGTGTTGCCGTTCGTGGTCACGGTGTGGCTGATCTGGATGGTCGTCACCTTCATCGACAACAATGTCGAACCGCTGGTGCCGGCGCGGCTTTCGTTTTTGACCGACTTTCCCGGCGGGGGCCTTCTCATCGCGGTGGCGGCGCTGACCCTGGTGGGGGCGCTGGCGGGCAATCTCGTGGGCCGCTGGATCGTGGACGGCGCCGACCGCGGCATCGCCAACCTGCCGCTGGTGCGTTCCATCTATGGCGGCGCCAAACAGGTGTTCAAACAAGTCGCCGCGCCCGAGCGCACCTCGTTCAAGCAGGCGGTGCTGGTCGAATTTCCGCGCCCCGGCGTGTGGGCGCTCGGCTTCATCACCAATGAAGACACCACGGAAGTCGCCGCCGATATCGGCGAAGATCTGATCGCCGTTTACGTGCCGCAGGCGCCGATCCCGACCTCGGGCTTTCTGCTCTACCTGCCTCGCACCGCGCTGCGCCCGATCAAGCTGGCGCCAGAAGATGCGCTCAAGCGCGTGATCTCGCTTGGGATCATTCGCGACAACGAATCCGACGCCAAGCTGCGTTCTAAGTAATTTTGAACGAAGCCGGATCGAAATCCGCCGGCGGGTAAGCAGGCGCCATGCCCTCAAGCGTCTGGCGCACCACCGAGGCGATAATCGCATTGCGGCGCCATTTCTT
>DAOMPU010000311.1:0-3461 GCA_035444925.1 Terricaulis sp.
CGTCATCCGCCCATCCCATTCCCACCACGTGCCCCAAGTCGGCGCGCCCCAGAGCGAGCCGGTGATGAGGCAAAGCGCGGCGAACACAGCGCCCACGGGCGCGGCCGCGCGCGCAGCCACGTCCGCCAGCGCATGGCGCCACACGAGGCTGACGAAGCTCGCGACCCCCATGAACGCGTATATCGCCATCGAGCCGGTGGCCGTGGGCACATGCAGATACATGATCCGCACCGTCTCGCCCTGCTGATAATCGGCGGGCGAGTAAAACAGCGCCCAAGGCAGCCCCACCGCAAACAGCACCGCCGCCGCCGCCAGGAACAGCGGCGCGGCCCAGGCCGAAAAGCCCATGAAGCGCGCGGGGTTGGACAGGTAGGTCAGCATGCCCGCCGCTCAGGTGTCAGGGATCGGGGGATGGGGCAAGCGGGCATTGTGACGCCTATTCCGCCTGCAGCCGTAGCGCCGCCGCAGCGCCAAACGGCCCCAGCGCCATCGCCGCGAACGCGCAGCCCGCCAGCACCGCCAAGGCGGCGCCCACATCTTCGCCGGAAGCGGCCGCCGCGCCGAAAATCACCGGCGGCGCAAAGAAGGGCAGCACGATCAGCGCGATCAGCACGCCGGCGCGGCGCACGCCCGCCGTCACCGCCGCGCCCACCAGGCCAACGCCGATGAAAGCCGCCGCGCCCAGCATCACCCCGCCAACAATCGCCGGCAGCGCGCTGACCGGCGCCTGCAGCGCGATCGCAGCCGGCGCCGCCGCCAGCGCCAGCGGCAGCCCCACCGCGCACCAGAGCGCGGCGCCCTTGGCCAGCACGATCAATTCCAGCGGCGTCGGTGAAAGCAGCATCTGCTCCAGCGAGCCGTCTTCGAGATCGGCCTGAAACAAGCGCTCCAGCGTCATCAGCACCGCCAGCGCCACCGCGATCCATAAAAGCGGCGGGCCCGCGCTTTCCAGCAGCGTGCGCTCCGGCCCCATCGCCAGCGGCACAAGCAAAGTCGCGCCAAAGAAAAATCCAAGCGGCGCCACGGCGCCCGCGCCGCCTGCCCACATCAGCGCGAAGTCGCGCCGGAAGGTCGCGTTCCACGCGCTCACGCCAGCCCCAACACGATTTCGCGCGAAGGCGCAGGGCCCAGCGCTTCATGCACCGCCGCCAGCGCAATGCCGCCGCGCGCGCGATGTGCTTCGATCAAACCGGCGAGCACCGCGCGCCCTTCGGCGTCGAGTGCGGCGGCGGGTTCGTCCAGCAGCCAGATCGGGCGCGGCGCGATCACGAGCCGCGTCAGCGCCAGCCGGCGCGCCTGCCCCTGGCTCAGCACCCGCGCCGGCAGATCGGCCTGCCGCGCGAGCCCCAATTGATCGAGCGCGGCGGCTTCATCCAGCGGCGCGCCAAACAGCCCCGCCCAATAGCGCAGATGCCCGCGCACGCTGGCCGCGCCCTTGAGGCCATTCTGGTGCGCCACGTAGTGCAGCGCGAGCGCGGGCTCCTCCGCGCCATGAATGCGCACCTGGCCTCCTTTGGGGCGCAGAAAGCCGGCGATGGCGCGCAAAAGGCTGGTTTTCCCGGTTCCGTTGGCGCCGCGCAGCTCGACGTATTCGCCCGGCTCAGCCCTAAAGCTCAGCCCCTCGATCAGCACGCGCGCGCCCCGCGCCAGCGTCAGCTGGGCGACCTCGACGGCGTTCTTGTCGGGAAAAGGTCCGGCGGCGTTCATAAATCCGCCTTCGGTTCTAAGAAGTGTTGCAAGGTCCGCCAAGGCGCGGCTTGCTGGCGGGGGGAGGAAACCATGCGTCGTTTCGTTGCGGCACTCATTCTGGCGGGCGCGCTGGCCGCGTGCGCGGATCAATACGCCGCCGCCCCTGGCGAAAGCGCGAGCGCGCCGAGCCCCATGTATGGCGGGCGGGCGATGGATGTCCCCACCGAGGAATCGGCCCCCGCCGCCGCGCCGCCCCCGCCCGCTGCCGATGGCCAAGCTCAGCCCAGCCAGCCCGCCGGCCCCGCGCCCACGCTCTACCTCGCTTACACCTACGGCATCGGCATCGAGCTTCCTTCCGAACGCGTGGAGGCGCTGATGGGCGCCCATGAGCGCGCCTGCGTCGAAGCCGGCCCGCGCCTGTGCCAACTCATCTCCTCCAACCGCAGCGGCGATCCGCAAAGCTCGGTGCAGGGCTACATGTCCATTCGCGGCGAGCCGCAATGGCTGCGCAGCTTCATGTCCGGCATGCAGGCGCAGGCCGATGATGCGGGCGGGCGCATCGTGTCGCAAACCACCGGCGCTGAAGACCTCACGCGCGCCATCGTCGATACCGAAGCGCGCCAGCGCGCGCTCACCTCGCTGCGCGACCGCTTGCAGGAAATCCTGCGTTCGCGCCCAGGGCGGCTCGCCGATCTTCTGGAAGTCGAGCGCGAGCTCGCCCGCGTGCAAGGCGAACTCGACGCCATCCAATCCAACCTCGCCGTGATGCGCACGCGCGTGGCGATGTCTGAACTCAGCCTCAGCTACCAATCAACACCGCGCTCGCTCGGCAGCGACACGTTCCGCCCGCTGCGCGAAGCGTTCGCCAGCTTCCTCGGCATCATCGTTGGCGTGTTCGCGGCGATGGTGGTGTTCGTGGCCGGGCTGATCCCGTTCCTGATCGTCGGCATCCCGCTCGGCTGGCTGCTGCTGCGCTGGCGCAAGCAGCGCGGCGGGCGGTTTTTCGGGCGTTCGGGCCCGCCGCCTGCCCCGCCGACGCCCAGTTAGGAATCGTTCGCAAACATAGGCGTTTCGCCTCAATTGCACCTGCGAAGAACGGCGCTAAATAAGCCTTGCCGCGCGCCCGGTTTGAGTCCGGATTTGGGGCGCACCCCAACGCGTTTGCATCTCTGAAGCTCTTTTAGCCGGATGCATTCCCATGCCTGCTCTCAATTCGTTCAACGCCCGCTCCACGCTCAACGCGGGCGGCAAGTCCTACGCCTATTTCGATCTGAACAAAGCCGCCGCCAACGGGCTTGGAGATATCTCCAAACTGCCCGTCACGCTCAAAGTGCTGCTGGAGAATCTGCTCCGCACCGAAGACGGCGTGGCCGTGAAGAAGGCCGACATCCTGGCCATGACCTCGTGGCTGGTGAACAAGGGCAAGAACGAAGTCGAGATCGCGTTCACGCCCGCGCGCGTCTTGATGCAGGATTTCACCGGCGTGCCCGCGGTGGTCGATCTCGCGGCGATGCGCGATGCGGCCGCCAAGCTGGGCGCCAATCCAGAGCGCATCAATCCGCTGGTGCCGGTTGATCTTGTGATCGATCACTCGGTGATGGTGGACCATTTCGCCAGCGCCAGCGCGTTCGCCCTGAACGTCGATCTCGAATACGCGCGCAACGCAGAGCGCTACCAATTCCTGCGCTGGGGCCAGGGCGCGTTCCAGGATTTCCGTGTCGTGCCGCCCGGCACCGGCATCTGCCACCAGGTGAACCTCGAATATCTCGGCC
>DAOMPU010000312.1:0-3453 GCA_035444925.1 Terricaulis sp.
GTCGTGCTCGGCGATAACCAGAACAGCCATCAGATAACCCCCGCTTCCTTGAGCTTGCCGACCAGTTCGGCGACGGTTTTCACTTTCGCGCCGCCCGAGCGCTTGGGCGGCTCGGCGGTTTTCAGCACTTTGAGGCGCGGCGCCACGTCAACGCCGAGGTCCGCCGGCGTTTTCACGTCGATCGGCTTTTTCTTCGCCTTCATGATGTTCGGCAGCGAGGCGTAGCGCGGTTCGTTGAGGCGCAGGTCCGTGGTGACGATCGCAGGCAGATCGACATCGATGGTCTGCAGCCCGCCATCCACTTCGCGCGTCACCGAGGCTTTGCCGGCGTGCAGCACGATCTTCGAGGCGAACGTCGCTTGCGGCCAATCGAGCAGGGCGGCCAGCATCTGGCCGGTCTGGTTCGAGTCATCGTCGATTGCTTGCTTGCCGAGGATGACGAGATCAGGCTTCTCCGCCTCGATCACCGCCTTAAGCAGTTTCGCCACCGCGAGCGGCTCAACCTCGCCTTCGGCCTTCACCAAAATCCCGCGATCGGCGCCGATGGCCAGCGCGTTGCGCAGCGTCTCTTGCGCCTGCTCGGGCCCGATCGAGATGGCGACCACTTCGGTGGCGCTATCCTTGGCGTGCCCGCCCCCGCCTTCCTTCATACGCACGGCTTCTTCCACCGCGATTTCGCAGAACGGATTGATCGACATTTTGAGATTGGAGAGGTCCACGCCCGAGCCATCCGGCTTCACGCGCACCTTCAAATTATAATCGAGCACCCGCTTGACCGGGACGAGGACTTTCATGCTTGAAATCCTTGAGACAAATCTGGCTACGCCGCAGCGCACAATGCCGGCGGACACTAACGGCGTAAGAAAACCCACGTCAATGCGCCTATAGAGACACAAAGCCGCGCTCGCGCGCATCCGGGGACGGCCCGGCCGGCATCAGAGGTTGCGCGCGTCTTTTGAGGAGGCATCTCATGATCCTGTCCCGCCGGCCCATGCTGATGGGCGCCGCAGCGGCAAGCCTGATGGCGGGCGCCGCCCGCGCTCAGACCCCGGCCCAGTCCGGCGAATGGCATGGGGCGCTCGATCTCGGCTCGCAGCGTCTGCGCTTGCGGCTGGTGATTTCCGAGGGGCCGGCGGCGGTGCTCTACAGCGTCGATCAGGGCAATGTGGCGATCCCGCCGGTATCAATGACGATCGAGGGCGATCTTCTGGTGCTGGATCTCTCCAACATCGGCGCTCGCTATGAGGGGCGCTTCGTCGATGGCCGTATCGAAGGCACGTTCACCCAGCGCGCCACCATGCCGCTCACCTTCACGCGTGAGCCGCCGGGCGCCGCCGCCCGCAGCGCGCCGCTGACGCAAGCCCAATTGGAGGCGTTGCGCGCCCAGGCCGGCAGCCCGGCGATGGCCGCCGCCGCGGCCAACCGCGATGGGCGCGCGCTTTCCTTCGCCGTAGGCCTGCGTGCGCTCGGCCAGGGCGCGCAGGTGACGCGCGATGATCAATGGCATCTCGGCTCGATCACCAAATCCATGACGGCGACGCTCGTGGCGCGCGCTGTTGAAGCGGGGCGCATAAGCTGGACCGATAGCATCGGCGATGTGCTGGGCGCGGCCATTCCGGAGATGCGCGCCGAATACCGAAGCGTCACTTTCCGCCATCTGCTCAGCCACCGCGCGGGCCTTGCCGGCAATCTCGAATGGGCGGAGCTTTTGGCGTTTCCGCGTGAGAGCGCGGATGCGCGCGCCGATCGCATCGCTTATGCGCGTCTCGGCCTCACCCGCGCGCCCGCGGGCGCCAGGGAAGAATATTTCGAATATTCCAACACCGGCTACGTCATCGCCGGCGCGATGCTGGAAGCCAAACTCGGCGCGCCGTGGGAAGAATTGATCCGTACGCATGTGTTCGCCCCGCTCGCCATGGCCAGCGCCGGGCAGGGCGCGCCGGGCAGGGCGGGCGCGTACGATCAGCCCGTGGGGCACGGGCCAGGTTTGGACGCGATCGCCGCTGGCCAGGATAATGGCGCGCTGACGCCGTTCCCGCCCGGCGGCATGTCCGACAACCCCGCCGTGCTCGGCCCCGCTGGCCGCGTGCACGCGAACTTTGCCGACACGCTCAAATATCTCGCCGCCCACCGCGACCGGACTTCGTTCCTGCGCCGCGAAAATTGGGACGCGCTGCACAGGCCCCCGTTCGGCGGGCCGTATGCGATGGGCTGGATGGTGCGCGAGGGCGGGGTGCTTTGGCACAATGGCTCGAATACGCTCTGGTACGCCGAAGTTATGGTCGATCCCGCGCGCGGGCTTGCCTCCGTGGCGGGCGCCAATGACGGGCGCGTGGCGAACGTGGGCGCGCCGATCGGCGCGGCCTTGCTCGGCGCGGCGGAGGCGGTGGCTTAATCCTGCGCGCCGTCGTTTGCGAGGTGAAACGCGGCGTCCATGCGCGTGTGCAGCACGCGGACGATGAGGACGCCGTCGCTGGCTTTGCGGTAAAAGATCATGTGCACGCCGCATATTTGTTTGCGGAGGCCGGCGCTGAGCTCATCGGCGGTGCGGCCACGCTGGGGTGCCGCCGCGAGCGCCTCCATCATATCGAACAGGCTGTCAACATAAGTCTGCGCCCGCTGCTCCGACCAGGTTTCGCGCGTGTGCGCCAGATGTTGCGGACATCTTCTTCGGCGCGCGGGCTGAGTTCAGCCTTCGGCATCGCGGCGCGCGGCTTCAGCACGCATTTCCGCGAAGAATTTTTCGCGGTTAAGCGGCACAGGCGCGCCGCTTTCTTCGCCCTCGCGGATCAGCGCGCGCAGCTTTTGCAGCTTGGCTTCTTCCGCTTCGAGTAGGCGCAGGCCGGCGCGGATCACTTCGCTCGCGGAGGCGAAGCGGCCGGACGTGACCTGTTCTTCGACAAAGCCGTTGAAATGATCGCCCAGCGAAACCGAAGTGTTCTTGCTCATCCGGCGAATATACCAAAATTTGGTATTTCCCGCAACCTAGGATCGCCGGAACGGATCGGCCGGATAAACGCCCACGATCTTCAGCGTCGCGGAGAAGAAATCGAGTTCTTCCAGCGCGTTCTTCAAGCCGGTTTCTTCCGGGTGGCCTTCCACTTCCGAGAAGAAGAACGCCGCCGAGAACGCGCCGCCTTCGATGTAGCTCTCCAGCTTGGTCATGTTCACGCCATTTGTGGCGAAGCCGCCGAGCGCTTTGTAAAGCGCGGCCGGCACGTTGCGCACGCGGAAGAGGAAGCTCGTCATGCACGGGCCGGAATCCGCCGCCGCGAATTCCGGCGTGGGCGAGAAGGTGAGAAAGCGCGTGGTGTTATGCGGCGCATCGGCGATGTCAGCTTTCAGCACTTTCAGGCCGTGAATTTCTCCCGCCAGTGTGGAGGCCAGCGCGCCCACGCTTGGGTCGCCCAGCTCCACGATCTCGCGCGCCGCGCCCGCGGTGTCGGCGGTTTT
>DAOMPU010000313.1:0-3445 GCA_035444925.1 Terricaulis sp.
CTTCGCCCAAAGGCCGCGCGCCCAGCACGATGGCGTCGTCAACCCATTCCATGGCTTAAGCTTCGTAATCCAAACCCAGCCGCTGATAGAGCGCGCGTTCCTCGGCCCAGCCTTCGCGCACTTTCACGTGCAGGAAGAGGTGGATGCGCCGGTCGAACGCCGCCTCCATTTCCTTGCGCGCCTGCTCGCCGATGATCTTGATGGTCGCGCCCTTGGCGCCGATGGCGATTTTGCGATGGCCCTCGCGGCCAACATAAATGATCTGATCGATCTTGGCCGAGCCGTCCTTGCGCTCTTCCCAAGTCTCGGTCTCGACCACCATGTCGTACGGGATTTCATCATGCAGGCGCAGCATCGCCTTCTCGCGCGTGATCTCCGCGGCGAGCACGCGCGCGGGTGCATCCATGGTTTGATCTTCGGGGAAAAGCCAAGGGCCTTCTGGCGCGCGCTCCACCAGCGTGCGCATCAAATCGGCGACGCCATCGCCCTTCCTGGCGGCGATCATGAACACGTCAGTGTAGAGCCCTTCCTCGACCAGCTTGGTGGTCAGCGCCAGCAGGTCCGGCCGCGAAACCGTATCGACCTTGTTCAGCGCCAGGATTGACGGCAGCTCCATCTGCTTCAGCTTCGCGGCGATGGCCTCGCTATCAGCGCGCGCGTGCGCATCGGCGCCTTTGGCTTCGCTTAAGTGTGCGCCCGCGTCCACCACATGCACGATCGCATCCGCGCCTTCGAGCGCGCTCCAGGCGGCGGCCACCATGGCGCGATCCAAACGGCGCTTCGGCGCGAACACGCCGGGCGTGTCGATCAGGATGATCTGGGTTTGCCCTTCCATGGCGATGCCGCGCACCAAAGCGCGCGTGGTCTGCACCTTCTGCGTCACCGCCGCGACCTTGGCGCCGACGAGCGTGTTCACCAGCGTGGATTTACCCGCATTCGGCGCGCCCAGCACCGCCACAACCGCACAGCGTTGCTCAGCCATCTATTCCGTGCTCCGCCATGAACGCCTGCGCCGCCGCGCGCTGGGCCTCGCGCTTGGACCCGCCTTCGCCGCGCGCCGGCGCCATCGCATCAACGCGTGCTTCGATCAAGAAGTGCGGCGCATGCTCTGGCCCGCTCTGCTCGATCAGCACGTAGCTCAAATTCTTGCGCCGGGCCGCGGCCCATTCCTGCAGCGCCGTCTTTGCGTCGCGCGGGGCCGCGCCCTGCTGCGCGAACGCCTGGCCCCAAAAGCGCGTGATGAAATCGCGCGCCGGATCCATGCCTGCATCAAGATAGAGCGCGCCGATCACGCTTTCGCAGAGATCGGCCAGGATCGCCTCCTTGCCGCGCCCGCCTTGAGATTCCTCGGAATGGGAGAGGATCACCGCCGCGCCCAAATCCGCCGCGCGCGCGGCCGCCGCGCAGGCGTGGCGATTGACCAGCGCGTTGAGGCGCGGGGCCAGATCGCCCTCGTCATCCTCCGCGCGCGCGGCCAGCAAGCGCTCAGCCACGATCAGCCCCAGCACCCGGTCGCCCAGAAATTCCAGCCGATCATAAGAGCGCCGTGCGCTCTTCTTGCCGTCCAGCGCGCTGGCGTGCGTCAGCGCTTCGATCAGCAGCGCGCGATCTTTGAACGTGTGGCCCAGGCGCTGTTCGAGCGCATCGAGGCGGGCGTCTTGTTTGCCGCCCGGCTTGCTCATCGCCCGCTCACTCCACCGCTTTCAGGAAGCGGTCGCCGCGGAAGCCGGTGAACAGCGTCCACGGCATGAACAGGTTTGTGGTGTGATCGAACGAGACCACGACGAATTTCGCGGGACCGACCAGATTTTCCGCCGGCACGAAGCCGACCGAGCGGCGGCTGTCGTCGGAGAAATCGCGGTCATCGCCCATCATGAAATAATGGCCTTCGGGCACCGTGACTTCACGCGTGTTGTCCAGCTCCGCGCGCGGATTGCGGTCAAACACGGTGTAACTCACGCCGTTCGGCAGCGTTTCGCGGTAGGCGTTGATGCGCTCGATAAAGCCGGCGCCGTTCTCGAACTCCTGCACGCCCAGCGATTCCATGCCGACCGGCTCGCCATTGATGTGCAGCACGCCCTCGATCACTTGGATGCGATCGCCCGGCATGCCGACGACGCGCTTGATGTAATCCTTGCTCGGCTCATGCGGCGGGCGGAAGACAACGACTTCCCCGCGATCGGGCAGCGAGCCGAACAGGCGCCCATGCGGCAGCAGCCCTTCCAGCGGCGCGAACGAATAACGGCTGTAACCGAAGCTCCACTTGGTCACGACGATATAATCGCCGATCTCCAGCGTCGGCTGCATCGATCCTGACGGAATACGGAACGGCTGCGCGATGGTGAAGCGCAGCACCATGGCCAGCGCCAAAGCGTACAGGATGACGCGCACGTTCTCCCAGAACGCGGCCATGCCTGGGCTTTGTGAAGTGGACGACGTCATGCTCATGCGTTTCTCGCTTGCGACCCAGCCTTTGAGGAGCCTTGGCGGCCCCGGCCTTCAACCGGCGTCAATCCATTGATCTGGCCGAGATATTCTGGCCGCCCTTCCGCTTTGATCAAGCGCCTGCCCCCGGCTGATTGGTCTCTAACTCGGCCGAAATGATGACCAAGCCGAAAGCCATTGGGTACTCGTCCGTCAAAGTCAGGTGGATGTGCGGGGTAAAGCCGGGGGGCGTCAACTCGGCCAGACGCCGCGCCGCCCCCCCGGTCAGCACCATGGTCGGGGCCCCGCTTTTCAAGTTCGCGACCCCCATGTCCCGCCAAAAAACCCCTTGATTCATGCCTGTACCCAGCGCCTTGGAGCAGGCCTCCTTGGCCGCGAAGCGCTTGGCGTAGGAGCCGGCCCGCTGCAGCGGGCGGCGCTCCGAGCGGGCGCGTTCGAGCTCGGTATACACCCGATGGGTGAACCGATCGCCAAAGCGCGCGAGACTCTTTTCGATCCGGCGGATGTCGCAAAGGTCTGATCCGACGCCGATAATCACGCCCCCGCCCTCGCCGCATGCATCAGCCGCCGCATCTCGCGGATGGCCGGCTGAAGCCCGGTGAAGATCGCTTCCCCGATCAGGAAATGGCCGATGTTGAGTTCGCGTATTTCCGGGATCGCTGCGATGGGGGAGACGTTCTCGAAGCTCAGCCCATGGCCCGCATGGATCTCAAGCCCCTTCGCGGCGCCCAAGGCCGCGCAGGACCGGATCGTCTCCAGCAGGCGATCCCCCTCCGACCCGCCATAGGCTTCGCAATAGGCGCCGGTGTGCAGCTCGATCACCGCCGCGCCAAGGCGCGCGGCCGCCTCCACCTGCGCGGGGTCGGGGTCGATGAACAGCGAAACCCGCACGCCGGCCTCGCCAAGCGCGCGCACGAAACGGCCCACGTGATCGAGCTGCCCGGCGACATCGAGCCCGCCTTCGGTGGTGCGCTCCTCGCGCCGCTCGGGCACCAGGCAC
>DAOMPU010000314.1:0-3429 GCA_035444925.1 Terricaulis sp.
GCTGGTGAACCTCGACGCCGAACCCGCGCCCGCGGGCGAGATGGACGTGGTGCTTGGCCCCGGCTGGCCGGGCGTACTGCTGCATGAAGCGGTGGGCCATGGGCTTGAAGGCGATTTCAACCGCAAGGGCACCAGCGCCTTCGCCGGCATGGTCGGCCAGCGCGTGGCCGCGCCGGGCGTGACGGTGGTCGATGACGGCACGTTCGAAAATCGTCGCGGCTCGCTCAATGTCGATGACGAAGGCACGCCGACTCAGCGCACCGTGTTGATCGAGGACGGCATCCTCAAAGGCTATCTGCAGGACCGCATGAACGCGCGCCTCTCGGGCGTGGCGCCCACCGGCAATGGCCGGCGCGAAAGCTACGCCTGCCGCCCGATGCCGCGCATGACCAACACCTTCATGACCGCCGGCGATAAAGACCCCGCCGAAATCCTCGCCTCGCTGAAACGAGGGGTTTACGCGGTTAATTTCGGCGGCGGACAGGTCGATATCACGTCCGGCAAGTTCGTTTTCCAATGCACCGAGGCGTATCTGGTGGAAGACGGCAAGATCAAAGCCCCGATCAAGGGCGCGACCTTGATCGGCGACGGCCCAAGCGCGCTGACGCGCGTGAAGATGGTGGGCAATGATCTGAAGCTGGATGAGGGCGTGGGCACATGCGGCAAGGCCGGGCAAAGCGTGCCCGTAGGTGTTGGCCAGCCGACACTCTACATCACCGGACTGACGGTCGGCGGGATGTGAAGCCAACATCCCGATTTACAAAATAGCGAATCTCAGCAGAAGCTCGCGCCATCCCAAATGTTTTGGGGAGGTTGACACCATGGCTGCGAAGAAGAAAACGGCGAAGGTTGCTAAGGCTGCGACGAAGGCGAAAGCCAAGAAGCCGGCCGGCAAGAAGAAGTAAGCTTCTTCCTTCGACTGGAGTTACGAACGCCGCCGGGGGTTTCCCCTGGCGGCGTTTTCGTTTTCAGCCGTCGCGCGCTTTGGGCCGCTCGTCGCATGCGGGTGCGGATTGCCGCGAAAATGCCCCCAGCGCTGCGTCCAAACACGGCGCTGCAATCATCCTGACAT
Organism: Terricaulis sp.; assembly: GCA_035444925.1. Lineage (GTDB taxonomy): Bacteria > Pseudomonadota > Alphaproteobacteria > Caulobacterales > Aquidulcibacteraceae > Vitreimonas. The sequence goes on from DAOMPU010000314.1 coordinate 1,073, forward strand.
AAGCAGCAGCGCACAAGGCGCACCGCACGCCGGCTCAAGACGGCGGCCGGGAGGGGAGAGACGAATGATCGGGCGTATGATGGCATCCGCGTTGGCGCTGATGAGCGGCGCGGCCTACGCACAGCAAAGCCCGCCGCCGGCCGGCGAAAGCGGCGCTACGCCGATCGCCTCGCGCGATAACGGCGATCGCGTTCAATACGAGAAATCCTTCTTCGATCAGTTCAACCCGCAGACCGCGCTCGACATGGTGCGCCAGACGCCGGGCTTCTCGCTCGATGACGGCGATGACCGGCGCGGCTTTTCCGGCGCGGTGGGCAATCTCCTGATCGACGGCCTGCGCCCCAGCTCCAAGAACCAATCGCTCGACACCCTCCTCTCGCAAATTCCGGCCAACCAAGTGGTGCGCATCGAATTGCTGCGCGGCACTTTGGTGGCGGGCGATGCGTCGGGCCAATCGGTGCTGCTGAACGTGGTGCGCACGCCGAGCGCGGGTTCGGGCGTATTCGGCGCGGGTGTTGAATACACCTCGCGCGAAGTGCCCGCCCCGCGCGGCAACCTTTCCTATAGCGGACGCAACGGCCAGGTGGAGTACGGAATCGGCCTCAACCTGTTCAGCCAATATCGCGATCTGCCGGGCTGGCGGCGCATCTATGACGGCGCGGGCAATCACATCGAGAACATCGACACCCCCTCCCCGCGCGATTTCCGCGAAGTGACGCTGAACGGCAATCTGGCCTTTCCGCTCGCGGGCGGGCGCCTCAGCGCGCGCGGGCAAGTGAATTGGTTTCGCTATCACGCGGACAATGACTTCATTTCCACCACGCCGGCGGGCGCGCCGATCGGCGGCCTCTACACGGTGTTTGAAGAGGAAGAGCCCTCGTTTGAAGTCGGCCTCGATTATGATCGCGCGCTGGGGCCCTGGACGCTCTCGCTGATCGGGCTCGTCAACCGCGAATATTATGAGAGCGTCGAAGACGTCGATGTGCGCAACGCGCTCGACGTGACGACCGAAACCGCCCAGCAGGCGGTGGAGAACGAGGAAGGCGAAACCATTTTGCGCGCCGCGCTTTCGCGCGATCTCACCTCGACGCAGCGGATTGAGCTCGGCGCGGAAGGCGCGTTCAATTCGCTGGACGCCCAGCTTGCCTACACGCGCGACACCGGCTCGGGGCCCACGCCCATCCTGATCCCCAACTCGAACGTGCTGGTGGAGGAAGAGCGCGCGGAGTTTTTCGGCGTTCACACCTGGCGCCCGAGCGCCGATTGGTCGATCGAGACGCGCCTTGCGTGGGAAACCTCCACGCTTTCGTTCGAGGGCGATGCGAACCAATCGGTCGATCTCAATTATTGGAAGCCCTCGGTGCAGATCACGCGCACGCTTGGCGGCGACAACCAGCTGCGCCTGCGCGCCTATCGCGATGTCGGCCAACTCGATTTCGGCGATTTCACCTCCAACGCGGCCATCGCCGACGCGATGATCTCGGGCGGCAACCCCGATCTTGTGCCGCAAACGGCGTGGCGCGCGGAGATTGGCGCGGATTTGCGCTTCTGGGGCGCGGCCTTGAGCCTCACGCTGACGCAGCACTGGATCGAGGACGTGGCCGATCTGGTGCGCCTCACCGATACGAACGGCACGCCCGATCCGAGCGACGACAGCTTCTTCGATGCGCCCGGCAATATCGGCGATGGCGAAGCCACCAGCCTCGATGTGAATTTCAACGCGCCGCTTTCGCCGCTGATTCCCGGCGGGCGCATCACCGTGCGCGGCTATCTGTGGGATACGGAAGTCACCGATCCGGTGACGGGCAATGCCCGCATCATCTCCGACCGGCCGGAATCCGAGATCAATATCGAGTTTCGCCAGGACTTCCCGGCGCTGCGCATGGCTTGGGGCGTCAACATTTTCAAGCAGGGCGAATTCCAAATCTATCGCTACAACGAGATCGACACCAACGAAGAAGGCCCGTGGATCGATATCTTCTGGGAAACCACCGCGCTGCCGAACAACATGCGCTTGCGGCTTTGGGCGGCCAACGCGTTCGACGGCACGGTGAACCGCGTGCGCCATTTCTATGGCCCAGACCGCACCGGCCCGCGCGTGCGTACCGATCTGCGCGAGCGCAAGTTCGCCGAGGCGCCGTGGGTGATCGCGCAGATCAGCGGCACGTTCTAAAAGCGCGCATAGCGCCAACAAGCCAGAGTCATTCCAGACGCGCGGAGCGCGATCTGGAAGCCAGGGCCAATGCCGCGCTCTTGGCCCTGGATTCCAGATCAGCCTTCGGCTGCCTGGAATGACTCTGAACCGCACGGCGCGCGGCGCCTGCGGAGAGAGGGCTTGCCCCGCCGAAGCGCGAGAG
>DAOMPU010000315.1:0-3418 GCA_035444925.1 Terricaulis sp.
AATTCGGCGTCGAGATGATCGGCGCCAAGGCCGACGTGATCGAGAAGGCCGAGCACCGGATGAAATTCCGCGATGCGATGGATAAGATCGGCCTCGAAAGCCCGCGCTCGCGTTTGTGCAACACGATGGAAGAAGCGCTGGAAGCGCTCGAATTTGTGCAATTGCCGTCGATCATCCGCCCCTCACTGACGCTCGGCGGTCTGGGCGGCGGCGTTGCTTACAACGTCGAAGAATTCAAAGAGATCGTAGAGCGCGGCCTCACCCACTCGCCCATTACGGAAATCCTGGTCGAAGAAAGCATCATCGGCTGGAAAGAATACGAGATGGAGGTGGTCCGCGATAAGGCGGACAATTGCATCATCATCTGCTCGATCGAAAACATCGATCCGATGGGCGTGCATACGGGCGATTCTATCACCGTCGCCCCCGCGCTGACGCTGACCGACCGCGAATATCAGATCATGCGCAACGCCAGCATCGCGGTGCTGCGCGAGATCGGGGTGGAAACTGGCGGCTCCAACGTGCAATTCGCGGTCAACCCGAAGAACGGCCGCATGGTCGTGATCGAGATGAACCCGCGCGTCTCGCGTTCTTCCGCGCTGGCGTCGAAAGCCACCGGCTTTCCCATCGCCAAGGTCGCGGCCAAGCTCGCCATCGGCTACACGCTGGATGAAATCTCCAACGACATCACTGGCGGCGCCATGCCGGCCAGCTTCGAGCCGACGATCGATTACGTCGTCACCAAAATCCCGCGCTTCGCGTTCGAGCGCTTCCAAGGCTCGGACACGACGCTGACCACCTCGATGAAGAGCGTGGGCGAAGCCATGGCGATCGGGCGCACGTTCCAGGAAAGCCTGCAAAAAGCGCTGCGCTCGCTCGATACCGGGCTTTCGGGCCTGGATGAAATCCAGATCGAAGGCGCCAGCGACGAAGACAACGGCCGCGCCGCCGTGCGCGCGCGCCTGGTCGCGCCGAAGGCCGATCGTTTGCTGGTCGCGGCCGAAGCGCTGCGCCGCGGGCTTTCCGTCGATGAAATCTGCGCCGCCGCGCATTACGATCCGTGGTTCATCCGCCAGATGGCGGAAATCATCGCCACCGAAGCGCACGTGCGCGCGGACGGCTTGCCGAAGGACGCCGCAGGTTTTCGCGCGCTGAAAGCACAAGGCTTCTCAGACATTCGCCTGGCCAAGCTCACCGGCATGACCGAGCGCAACGTGCGCGCCGCGCGCCACAAGCTCGCCGTGCGCCCGCAATTCAAGCGCATCGATAGCTGCGCCGCCGAATTCCGCGCAAGCACGCCGTATATGTATTCCACGTACGAATTCCCGTCCTATGGCTTCGATCAAGCCGAGTGCGAATCCGAACCTTCGGAGCGCAACAAGGTGATCATCCTTGGCGGCGGCCCCAACCGCATCGGCCAAGGCATCGAATTCGATTATTGCTGCTGCCACGCCGCGTTCGCGTGCGCGGAGATCGGCGTTGAATCGATCATGGTCAATTGCAACCCGGAAACGGTGAGCACCGATTACGACACGTCCGACCGGCTCTATTTCGAGCCGCTGACAACTGAGGATGTGCTGGAGATCGTCAACGTCGAGCAGGCGCGCGGCAAGGTGGACGGCCTCATCGTGCAGTTCGGCGGGCAGACGCCGCTGAAGCTGGCGCAGCCGCTGGCTGATGAAGGCGCGCCGATCCTCGGCACCAGCGTCGATGCGATCGACCTCGCCGAAGACCGGGACCGCTTCCAGGCGCTCTTGCGCAAGATCGGCCTGAAGCAGCCGGAAAACACCACCGCCCCCTCGCCGGAAGCCGCGCGCGCCGCGGCGGCGAGCATCGGCTACCCGGTGATGCTGCGCCCCTCCTACGTGCTGGGCGGCCTCGCCATGCAGATCGTGCATAGCGAGGAAGAGCTTTCCGACTACATCATCCGCATCTCCCGCGCGCTGGGCGGTCCCAGCGAACTCGCGGTGTCTGAAAAGAAGCCGCTGCTGGTGGATCGCTATCTGCGCGACGCGATCGAGGTGGATGTGGACGCCATCTGCGACGGGCGCGACGTGTTCGTCGCCGGCGTGATGGAGCATATCGAGGAAGCGGGCGTGCACTCGGGCGATAGCGCCTGCGCGCTGCCGCCCTACTCGCTGCCGAAAAAGCTGATCGCCGAGATCGAGGAGCAGACGAAGAAGCTCGCGCTCGCGCTCGATGTGCGCGGCCTTATCAACATCCAGTTCGCGGTGAAGGACGGGGAGATTTTCATCCTCGAAGCCAATCCGCGCGCCTCGCGCACGGCGCCGTTCGTGGCGAAAGCCATCAACCGCCCGATCGCGGCGGCGGCCGCGAAAGTGATGGCGGGCGTGCCGCTGGCTGAATTGAAGCTCGACCGCCCCTCCAAGGGCCATGTCGCGGTGAAGGAAGCCGTCTTCCCGTTCGCCCGCTTCCCGGGCGTCGATCCGGTGCTCGGCCCGGAAATGCGCTCCACCGGCGAGGTGATGGGGCTCGATCAGGATTTCGAAGCGGCGTTCGCCAAAAGCCAGGTCGCCTCCGGCACCAACCTGCCCACCGAGGGCACGGTGTTCATCTCGGTGAAGAATAGCGACAAGCCCGCGCTCGCCCCCGTGGCGCGCGACCTGATCGCCCTCGGCTTCACCATCATGGCCACCGGCGGCACCGCCGATTACCTCACAAGCCAGGGCGTCGCGGTCGAGCGGGTCAATAAGGTCGCCGAAGGCCGCCCGCACGTGGACGACGCGATCAAGAACGGCAAAATCCAGCTGGTGTTCAACACCACCGAAGGCGCCCAATCCTACCGGGACAGCTATTCCATCCGCCGCACGGCGCTGACCCAGAACATCCCCTATTATACCACCGCCTCGGGGGCCCGGGCCGCTGTTCAGGCCATTCGGCGCCTCAAATCAGGGGCGCCCCTAGGCGTAAGGGCGCTTCAGGCTTATGCTTAGGCCCACCGCTTGACGGGACCGGCCTTCTAGGTTCACCTTTCTTTCCCAAGACGGAAACACACACACCGACATGGAAAAAATCCCTATGACCGCCGAGGGTTATCAAGCCCTCGACGCAGAATTGAAGCGCTTGAAGACGGAGGAGCGCCCGGCCGTGATCCAGGCGATCTCGGAAGCGCGCGCGCACGGCGATCTCTCCGAGAACGCCGAATATCACGCCGCGAAGGAGCGCCAGGCTTTCATCGAAACCCGCGTGGCCGAGATCGAGGATAAGATCGCCCGCAGCCAAGTGATCGACGTGTCGAAGCTTTCCGGCAAGCAGATCAAATTCGGCGCGACCGTGAACCTGATCGACGAAGATTCCGGTGATAAATCAAAGTACAAGATCGTCGGCGAAGACGAGGCCGACGTGAAGGCCGGCAAGGTCTCCATCACCTCCCCGATCCCGCGCGCGCTGATCGGCA
>DAOMPU010000316.1:0-3390 GCA_035444925.1 Terricaulis sp.
TACGCACGCTGCGCCTGGCGCGCGAGGCGGGCGATTGGAAGCTGGTGAAGCTCGAAGTGCTCGCCGATCAGAAAACGCTCTATCCCGATATGGAAGAGACGCTCTCCGCCGCCAAAATCCTCGTCGCCGAGGGCTTTGAGGTGATGGTCTATTGCAGCGACGATCCGGTCTATGCGCGCAAGCTGGAGGATGCGGGATGCGTCGCCATCATGCCGCTCGGCTCGCTGATCGGTTCGGGGCTGGGCGTGCAAAACCCGGTGGGCATCCGGCTGATCGTGGAGCAGGCGCGCGTGCCGGTGATCGTCGATGCGGGCGTCGGCACCGCGAGCGACGCCGCGGTGGCGATGGAGCTGGGCGTGGACGGCGTGCTGATGAACACCGCCATCGCCGAAGCCAAAGACCCGGTGCGCATGGCGCGCGCGATGAAGCACGCGGTGATCGCCGGGCGCGAAGCCTATTTGGCGGGGCGTATGGGCAAGAAGAAATACGCCGACCCCAGCAGCCCGTTGGGCGGGTTGATTTGAATGCGCGTGGTGCTCGACACCAATGTCTTGGTGGCGGCGCTGCGCAGCAAAACTGGCGCTGCGGCTGAATTGCTAAGGGCTGCGCATGATGGTCGCGTCGTCGCAATTGCGAACGTCGCGTTGTTTGCCGAGTACGAGGCTGTGCTCACGCGAGCGGAGCATTTGGCGGCGGGCGGCGTCACGCGGAGCGACGTGCACGATGCGCTCGACGCTTTGGCGGCTGGGATCGAATCTGCCGAGCCGCACTTTTCCTGGCGGCCCCAGCTTGCGGACGCCGACGACGAAATGGTGCTCGAAGCCGCCGTGAACGGCGGGGCTGACATGATCGTGACCTTCGAGGTCGCCACCTTCCGCGACGCCGCCGCCCGTTTCGGCATCGACGTGATGACGCCGGGCGCGTTTTGGGCTAAGGTATTTCTATGAGCGACACGATGACCATCGAAGTGTCGGACGAAGTTCGGCGCGAAATTGAAAAGGCGGCCAAGGCGAAAGGTGTTTCGCCAGAAGAATTCGTTGCCGCCGCCGCTGCGGAAAAGGCCGGCGTCGTGCATTCCGCGGCCGCCTATTTCGCCGCGCGCGCCGCGCGGGCGAAATCCGGCGCATTCGAGCGCGTCTTCGGCCGGGACCGCCCCGGCGGCAATGAGCCGCCGCGTGCGGGCGATGAATTGCCTAAGAAGCGCTGACGTCCGCTTCGCCGCTGGGCAGGCTGATTCGATCGCGATCAACGAAGTGCTTGCACGCACGCGAAACCGCACGCCATACTACCACATGAGCGAGAAGCCCGCCTTCGCGTGGGGCGACATCGTCGTCGTGCGTGCGGAGGCGCCTGAAAAATTTCGGCCTGGGGAAGCTGGGCTCGTCATCGGCGTGTTCAACGCGCCGGTGATTTCACGCCTGCGCTATCGCCGGTTTGAAGACGTGATCGTCTATTCCGTGGAATACGACGATGGCGATGCGTTCGACGTGGAGCAGAAATGGCTCACGGCCGCGCGATAGAGCATCATCCGAAGAAGTGGATGCCGGTTCTTCGATAAGATGATGCTTCATCAAAAACCTAGAGCCCCGTTCCGATTCCATCGGAACGGAAAAGGCTCTAGGCGCCGCCGAATCTGCTCGCAAGCTGCACACATCGCCTCTTGTAACCGACCCAATGCCGCCCATCTGGGCGTTGCAGGCCCTGCCGGCCCCAAAGGTTTCCCATGATTGACGATCCGAATATTTCGCCTCCGGTGATCGAGAGTGACGCGGGCGCGCAGCCATCCGCGTCAGAGCCCGTCAAATCGGTTCGTCTCAATTCCAACGCGGAAGATCAGGAGCGCGATGCGCTCACGCCGGCGGATTATGCCGCTGCGGGCGTTGAAGCGCCCGATTGGGCCAATGACCCCGTGCCGTCGATGGAAACATGGCGCCGCTGGCGCGCCGCGGAGAGCGCGGCGCTTGCGCACAAGCGCGCGCTTGCGGCGAAGGCGTAAGCTTCAGCGCGGCTGCGCCAACCAGCTTTCAAGGTCGCCCAGCGCCCGCTCCGCCAGCGCCAATTTCTTCGCGCGCCCGCGCTCTTCGCCTTTGAGCTTTTTCCCATCGGCCCCATGCGTCGGCGCCTCGATCGGCGGGAAGAGCCCGAAATTCACGTTCATCGGCTGGAACGAGGCTTTGCCGTCGCTGACATGCCCGCCCGTGACGTGCGCGATCAGCGCGCCGAACGCGCTGGTGGCCGGCGGCGGCGCCGGCGTTTGGCCCAGGCGCTCGGCGGCCGCGAAGCGCCCCGCCATCATGCCCATCGCCGCGCTTTCCACGTAGCCTTCAACGCCGGTCACTTGCCCGGCAAAGCGCACGCGCGGCTCGGCTTTGAGGCGCAGCGTGGCGTCCAGCAGCTTGGGCGAATGCAGGAAGGTGTTGCGGTGAATGCCGCCCAGGCGCGCAAAACGCGCGTTTTCGAGGCCTGGGATCATACGGAAAATCGCTTCCTGCGCGCCGTATTTCAGCTTGGTCTGAAAGCCCACGATATTGAACAGCGTGCCGAGTTTGTTGTCCTGGCGCAGCTGCACCACCGCGTGCGGGCGTTTGCCCACGCGCGGATCCATCAGCCCCACCGGCTTCATCGGGCCAAAGCGCAGCGTCTCGGGCCCGCGCTCGGCCATCACTTCGATCGGCAGGCAGCCTTCGAAATACGGCGTGTTCTTTTCCCATTCCTTGAATTGAGTTTTCTCGCCCGCCAGCAGAGCGGCGATGAAGGCTTCGTATTGCGCCTGATCCATCGGGCAATTGACGTAAGCGGCTTTATCGCCGCCCGGGCCTTCCTTGTCGTAGCGCGATTGCTTCCAGGCAATGTCGAAATTGATCGAGTCCGCGTGCACGATCGGCGCGATCGCGTCGAAAAAGGCGAGGCTGTCTTCGCCCGTCAGATTTCGGATCGAATCCGCCAGCGCGGGCGAGGTGAGCGGCCCGGTGGCGTAGATCACGCTGGATTCAGGGTTATCGAGCAACGCATCCAGCGTGCGCACTTCGCCGCGCGCAACGCTGATCAGCGGATGGCCGGTCAGCGCCGCCGTCACAGCGTCGGAAAACACGTCGCGGTCCACCGCCAGCGCGCCGCCGGCCGGCACCTGCGCGGGGATGGCGCTGGCCATCACCAGTGAGTTCAGGCGCCGCATTTCCTCATGCAGCAGCCCCACCGCATTGCCGCGCCAATCATCGCTGCGGAACGAATTGGAGCAGACCAGCTCGGCGAACTTATCGGTATGGTGCGCATCGGTTTTCAACACCGGGCGCATTTCGTGCAGGATCACCGGCACGCCGGCATTGGCCAGCGCCCACGCGGCTTCCGAGCCCGCCATGCCGGCGCCGACGACGTGAACAGGTTTCATCG
>DAOMPU010000317.1:0-1132 GCA_035444925.1 Terricaulis sp.
GGCGAGACGGCGTAGAAGCTGCCCAGCTCGCGCTCCAGCGGCCCCGGCGCATCGAGATACGCCACCGCAAAGCCGCGCTGAAACTCCGGCATCAGAATGACGCGCACGGGCGTCGGCGGCATGGTGATGATTTCGTGCGCGTTGAGGAACGCGTCCGCCTCGGCGACGCCTTCGGTGGCGACCGCCACCAGGCGATCGGGCGCGGGCCGGTCGGCGGCGGCGAGATCGAGCGCGGCGCGGATCACAGCCTGCTGCTCATCGGGCGTGGGATTTTCCGGCGCGGGCGGCGCGTACATCTGGCCGGCCAGCGCCAGCTTGGAGACGCGGTACATCTCGGCCCGCACGCTGATCACGGCGGCGTCCGCACGCTGGCGGATATCGGCGCGCGTCAGCGGCGATTGGAGCGTGTAAGCAAGCTGGGTGTCGAACACTTCAGCGCCGACGCGGAATTCACCGGCCGCTTGCGGAACCAGCGTAGCTTCGATCCAGGCCTGATGCTCATCAACAGCGGCGCTGCACGCCGCGGCTGCGCGCTCAAGCCGCGCGCGCTTGGCGGCGCTGAGTTCGCCCGCGTGCGGCAGGATCATGCCGGAGATGATGCTTTTCACGCCGGGGTTTTGCGCGGAATAGGTTTGCGCGTGGGGCGCAGGCACGCGCGCGGGCTGCAGCTCGGCGCGCGCTTGCGCCAGCAGATTGGGGATCGCCTCCATGCGCGCCGTCGCGCTTTCCAGGCGCCGGGGCAGCGGCGCAAACTCGCGCGCCATCAGGCTGTAGAGCGCCCCGCCCGCGAGGCTTTGGTACGTGAGCGGATTCCACGCCCAGCTTTGCAGCGTTTCGCTGCGCCAGATATCGCCGCGCAAATTGTTGGCCAGCAGCGCCGCATCCACCTGGTTGGCGCGCGAGAGCTGGTTGCGGTCGATCCCTTCCAAGGCCGCGAGCGTTTCGCGGTTGAAGCGCAAAGCGGCGGCGCGGCCGGCGGCGCTCACATCGTCAATGCGATCATCGAAGCGGTGATCGCCGACGCCGGTGGCGCTGACCGGCGAAAAGCGCATAGAGCGATCAAGCCATTGCGCCGCAAGGCGCTCGAACGCGCGGTCGGCGCGCGAGGCGCTTTGGGCGTAGGCGGCGCCGG
>DAOMPU010000317.1:1181-3373 GCA_035444925.1 Terricaulis sp.
CATGAACGACCCATCCGCTCCAAGCGCGAACGGGGGCGAAGGCTGCTTCCCCGCCCCGTTTCAGGCGGGCGCAACATACTCAAGGGCGCAGTTTTCGCAATATGGCGGCGATGATCGAAATTTTACCCTTGCTGCACTTGCGAAATAGGGTGGAAATCACCCTTTTATCGGCCGCTCAAAGAAAAACCCTGCCCAACGGGGCACGAGTTTAGCCGCCCTTGGCTTTTTTCTTCGACCGCCCCGCCTCGTTCAGCGCCGCGGCGGCGGCGAACAGCGCCTTGAGCGCCTTCTCATTCAGCCTGTCGCCCTCGGCAATATCAATCGCGCGGCGCACCTTGCCTTCAAGGCTGGAATTAAACAGCCCCGCCGGGTCTTTCAGCGCCGCGCCCTTGGCGAAGGTGAGCTTCACTTTGTCCTTATAAGTCTCGCCCGTGCAGATGATGCCCGCGCGCTCCCACACCGGCACGCCGCGCCATTTCAGCGTCTCCTCCACGCCGGGCACGGCCTCGCGCATCAGCTTGCGCACGCGCGCCAGCATGGCCACGCGCCAATCGGCGGCGGGCGGCTTCGCGACGGCTTTCTTCTTCGGTGCGGCCTTCTTCATCGCGGGCCTCACATTTTTTCGCCAGGCAGTTTGCTGGCTTGCTTCACCCATGCCGCGAATTGCTTTTCGTCGAACGCGCATTCGCGGATGTCGTAATAGCGCACCTGCGGATATTTGGATTTGCCCTCGGGCGGCGGATTGAGCGCGGCGCCCTGGAAGAACGTCACCTTCACGTATTTCTCAAACACGTGGAAGCTGAGAAACCAGAGATCATCTTCCAAACCATAGAACGGCGAATTCCACTTCACCGCCTTGCGCACCTTCGGCACGGCGCGCGTGATGATCGCATCCAGGCGCGCGCCCAACTCGCGCTTCCAGCCAGGCATCGCGGCGATGTAGGCTTTAATTGGCGCCTCGCCATAACCTTTGGCGATCTGCGGATTGCCGCCCGAAAGCAGCTTGGGCGCGGCCTTCTTGGCCGGCGCTTTCTTCGCGGTTTTGGCGGCTTTCTTCGCCATCAGGCTTGCTCCAACACGCGATCGAGCTGCTCGAAAAATTGCTTCCAGCCCGCATGCGCGCCGCCGAACGCTTGTTTCTGCTCGGGCCTGAAGCCCGCCTGCTCCATGCGCAGCAGCGTGCCCGCCGGCGTCGGAATCAGGGTGAAGGTGACGACGCTTTGAAGATCATAGGCCGGGTCTTCGTGCGCGAAATTCCAGCTGTACGCCAAAGTGCGCTCGGGCTCGATCTCCAGCACTTCGCAATCGAGCACCCCGCCCCACTCGCCGCGCAACTGGAAGCGATGGCCGAGCGCCGGCGCGAAATCGTTCTTCATCAGCCAGGCTTCAATCAGATGCGGCTGCGTCAGCGCGCGCCAGAGTTTTTCCGGCGCATGCGCAAATTCGCGTTCCACCACGACGGCGCGCGTCTCGCTCATTGGTCCATCCTTTTCAGCAGATCATCTAGATCGTCGAAGCGCGCTTCCCAGAAGCCCGCCATCTGGCGCGTCCAATCCAGCAGCGGCGCCAGCGCGCCCGGCTGGGCGCTGTAATGGATCTGGCGCCCTTCGGGGCGATCGCGCACCAGGCCGGCGCGCTTCAGCACGCCAAGATGCTTGGACACCGCCGGCTGCGACACGCCCGCGTGCGCGGTGAGCGCGGCCACGCTCTGCTCCCCTCCGCGGCACAGCCGCTCGAAGATCGCCCGCCGCGTGGGATCGGCAAGGGTGCGGAACAGCGCGTCGGGGGCGTGCGGCTTGGCCAATTCATAACCCGTTGGATATGGGTTTAATCCATAGCCATAGAGTTATAAGTTCGTCAAGCCGAAGCGGCGCCGTAATCGCCTTGCCAGCGCCCAAACCGGACGCTATGCACGCGCCCTTCGCGCCCGTAGCTCAGCTGGATAGAGCACCAGACTACGAATCTGGGGGTCAGGAGTTCGAATCTCTTCGGGCGCGCCATTTCTTTCAACGACTTAGACATCAGGCTCGGCCGGCCCCTTAAAGGGACGGCGTGTTGCCTATGTGCGATTGGCCCTTAGTCGCGCCGGTGCGCGATCAGGGGGACCGCGAGGGCGCCGCCTGAGAAGTCCGCCGGCGCCGCGCGTGTTTGTCCGCCGTCGAACCCCGCGCTGTAGAGCAACCCGGCAAAGC
>DAOMPU010000318.1:0-3362 GCA_035444925.1 Terricaulis sp.
CCAGGTAGCGATAGCTGGCTTCGTCCCCGGCCACGCGCGCACCGAGCCACGGCACGCCATGGATGAGCAGACCTCCTCCAGCCGCTCCTTCAGCGCATGCGCCTCACCAAGCTCGGCCACATCGTCAGCCAAATCCTTCAGCATGCCAGCCGCATCGATATGCCCCAACAGCGCCGGCGTTTCGCGCACCAAAATCGCCGCGCCGCCGAACGGCTCGATCACCAGGCCCAAATCCGCCAGCTCCTGCGCGCGCGCCAGCAGCGCTTCGGCTTCGCTCGGATCAAGCTCGACCACTTCGGGGATCAGCAGCGCCTGGCGGCGCACGCCGCCATTGGCCAGCATCGCCTTCATGCGCTCATAGACCAGCCGCTCATGCGCCGCGTGCTGATCGACAATGACGATGCCGTCCTCGGTTTGCGCGACGATGTAGGTCTCATGTATCTGCGCGCGCGCGGCGCCGAGCGGGAAGAAGCGCGCGTCTTCGGGATCTTGGAGCGCCGGCGTCTCGCCGGCAATTGCGTCCAACACAGGCGCCAAGTCAGCCGGCGAGACGCCGGCGGTCCAAGAAGGCTCAACCCGCCCGCTTGGCATCATGAAATCGCCCGGCGCCAGCCGCTCCTCCGCCGCGCCCCATGCTTGCATCGCCGGGCGCAGGAAAGGCTGCGGCGCTTCGTACGCGCGCACGGCGCCGAGCGCGCTTTGCGCCGTTGTGGTCGAAGCGCGATGGCCCGCGCCCGCGAGCGCGTGGCTGAGCGCGCCGACGATCAGCCCGCGCACCAAAGCCGCATCGCGAAAGCGCACTTCCGTTTTCGCGGGATGCACGTTCACGTCCACATCGCCCGGCGGCAGATCGAGAAACAGCGCCGCGACCGGATGGCGATCACGCGCCAGCAAATCCTGATACGCCGCGCGCACCGCGCCGACGATCAGCTTATCCTTCACCGGGCGGCCATTGACGAACAGATGCTGATGCTCGCGCGTGCCGCGGCTGAACGTGGGCAGGCCGGCAAAGCCCGAAAGCCGCACATCGCCGCGCGTTTGATCGAGCGCGATGCAGTTCGGCGCGAAATCCGCGCCGAGGATCGCAGCGAGACGCGCGCGGCGGCCTTCGTTTTCCGGATCGGCCTCGGCCTGCAAACGCAGCGAAGCGCGCCCGTCATGCTCCAGCAGGAACGCCACATCCGGCCGCGCCATGGCGAGGCGCTTGACCACCTCGCTCACGGCCATCATCTCCGCGCGCTCGGACTTCATGAATTTCAGCCGCGCCGGCGTCGCGAAAAACAAGTCGCGCACTTCCACGCGCGCGCCGCTTTCGGAGAGCGCCGCCCATGGCGCGGGCTTGGGCGGCTGCAAGGCCCCGCCTTCCACATCGATCACCCACGCCTCGCCCGCGCCGCGCGCCTTGCTGGTGATCGCCAGGCGCGCCACCGCGCCAATGCTGGGCAGCGCTTCGCCGCGAAAGCCCATGGTGTGAATGTTGAGCAGGTCCACATCCCCGCTGGCGCCGGCCGTGAGCTTCGAAGTCGCGTGCCGCTCCACCGCCAGCGGCAATTCATCGCGCGGGATGCCGCCCCCATCATCTTCGACCGAGATGAGGCCAAGCCCACCGCGCTCGATCCGCACATGAATGCGTTTCGCGCCCGCATCGAGCGCGTTTTCCACCAGCTCCTTCACGGCCGCGGCGGGGCGCTCGATCACCTCGCCCGCGGCGATGCGATTCACGGCTTCAGGGGGGAGGCGGCGGATAGTCATTGCGATTCGAGGCTCAGGTGGCGACCATAGCAGCATGACGCAAGACACGCCTCCCCCGCCCGCCAATGCCGAGCAGATGAAAAGCCCCTCTTTCAAGGTGGCCGCGCGCGATGAGGATTTCCTCATGAGCGAACCCATGCGCGGCGTGCGCTTTTTGCTGGAATACGAAAAAACCGAGCAGCTGCTGCAGGCCCAGCGCATCCGTTCCACCATCGTGGTGTTCGGTTCCGCCCGCACGCGCGAGGATGGCCCGCCCGATCACGCGCGCTGGTATGCTGAGGCGCGCGCTTTCGGAAAGCTTGCTTCCGAGCGCGGCGGCGCGCTCTGCGAAGAAGGCGGCGAACGTTTCAACGTGATCGCCACGGGCGGCGGCCCGGGCGCCATGGAAGCGGCCTGCCGAGGCGCGATGGATGTCGGCGCGCCGGCGATCGGCTTCAACATCACGCTGCCGCATGAGCAGGAGCCGAACGCCTACACAACGCCTTCGCTCACGTTCAACTTCCACTATTTCGCCATGCGCAAGATGCATCTGGCGATGCGCGCGAAAGCGCTCGTGGTGTTTCCCGGCGGCTTCGGCACGCTGGACGAATTGTTCGAGCTGCTGACGTTGCGCCAAACGCGCAAGGTCGCCGCGCTGCCGATCGTGCTGTTCGATGAAGGCTATTGGCGCTCGATTCTGAATCTCGATGCGATGGTGAAAGCCGGCGTGATCGACGGCGCCGATCTCACGCTGTTCCGCTACGCCGACACGGCGCTGGCGGCGTGGGAGGCGCTAATCGAGCAAGGCCTCGCCGCGCGCTTTCCCGATGGCGTCATCTGAAAAGCGCGCAACCACGCGCTTTTTCGCTCGCCAAGCAGAATCGATTGTGTTACACGCGCCGCTCTTTCGGAGACGTGTCGTGAAAACGCAGAACACCATCCTAGTGCAACCGGCGCCCGTCGCTTATCGCGGCGAGCGGCAGGATTGCCATGTGCGGAGGGAGTTCTAGCGTCGGCGTTTTCGAACGCGGAGCATGAAAAACCCCTCCAAGGCGCGGCCTGGAGGGGTTTTTCATATCTGCTCCAGGCCGCATGAAAATTGCGGAAAAAGGAGAGCCGGTCATGGCCGGTTACGAAGAAATCGAAGGAAGCATCGCGCCAATCAAGGCGTGGACGCAAGGCGTGCCGGTGGAGCACGAAGCGCAAAACCAATTGCGCAACGTAGCGATGCTGCCGTTCATCCATAGCCACATCGCCGTGATGCCTGACGTGCATTACGGCATCGGCGCCACTGTGGGCTCCGTGATCCCCACCAAGGGCGCGATCATTCCGGCGGCTGTCGGGGTTGATATTGGCTGCGGGATGATGGCGGTGCGCACTTCGCTCACAGCGAACGATCTGCCGGATTCGCTGGCGCGGATTCGCGGCGCGATCGAGCGCAACGTGCCCCACGGCAACGGCCCGAACGGCAACCACCGCGACACGCCCGCCTCTGTCGTTACGACGTACCGCGATAGCGGCCTGCAGGAGCGCTACGAAGCGATCATCGACAAGCACCCGAAGGCTTCGGCAAAGGCGCAAACCGCGCAATTGGCCACTTTGGGCGGCGGCAACCACTTTATCGAGGTGTG
>DAOMPU010000319.1:0-3348 GCA_035444925.1 Terricaulis sp.
GGCTATCGACTGGAGGCATGAGGCCGAGCCTCGCGCTTTTCCGCACCACCACGTTCCGGCTTGCCATTGTGCAGGCCGGCATCGTGCTGTCGTTTGTCGTCGCGCTGCTGCTCTATGTGTATTTCGCCACCGCGGGCCAGCTGATCCGCGACAGCGACGTGCTGGCCGATCAGGAATACGCCGCGCTGGAGCGCGCCTATGCTGAAGGCGGCATGCGGCGGCTGAACCAGGAAGTGGTGGAGCGCGCGGCGCGCCAGGGCGCCTTCCTTTACATGCTGGCCGAAAGCAGCGGGGCGGTCGTCACTGGGGACTTCCGCCAGCTGCCCTCCGTGCCGGGCGAAGCGGCCGAGCGGATCGATTTCAATTTTGAGCGCCAGGATGAAGGCGGCGGCGTCGTGCGCGGGCGCGCGCGCGGCAAAGTGGGGCGCCTGCTCAGTGGGCCGATCCTGCTGGTGGCGCGCGATCTTGGCGATACGGCGCTGATCGCGGGGCGCATCACGCGCGTGCTCTGGACGGTGGCGATCGTCGGGCTGATCGTTTCTATCGCCAGCGGGCTGTTGGCGGCGGCGCAAGCCGCGCGGCGTGCTGACGAATTGGCTGACACCGCGCGCGCGGTGATGGCCGGCGATCTGGCGCGGCGCGCCCCGATCCACGGCGTGGGCGACGAGTTTGACGCCCTGGCGGCCGCCATGAACGGTATGCTCGATCGGATCGAGCACCTGATGCACACCACGCGCACCGCCGGCGATGCGATCGCGCACGATCTGCGTTCGCCGCTGACGCGCTTTCGCCAAAAGCTTGAGGCCGCGCTCGATGCGCCCGCAGATTCGGAATCCGATCGCGAAGCCCTGCGCAACGCCGCCGATGAGGCCGATCGCCTGGTGGCGACCTTCTCGGCCGTGCTGAAGCTTCAACGCGTCGAAGGTGCGGGCAATTGGCGCATGCAGCGCGTCGATCTGACCGAAGCGCTAAAAGAGCTGATCGAGTTCTATGAGCCGGTAGCCGAAGAAAAGGGCCAGAGCCTTACCGGGCAGGTGGCCGAGGGGCTGGCGGTGCGCGGCGAGCCCGGGCTGCTGACGCAGGCGGTGTCAAACCTGATCGAGAATGCGATGAAATACACGCAGGGCGGCGGCAAGATTGAAGTGCGCGCGGCGCGCCGCAGCGATGGCCGCATTGAAATCTTCGTCGGCGATAATGGCCCAGGCGTGCCCCCGATCGAGCGGGACCGCGTGGTTGAGCGCTTTGTGCGCTTAGAGACCGCGCGCTCTTCGCCCGGCGTGGGGCTGGGGCTCAGCCTGGTCGCCGCGGTGGCGCGGCTGCACCAAGGCGGGCTGCATTTGCGCGATGGCATCGGCGAGACAGATCGCAAGGGCTTGGGCGTGGCGTTCGTGCTGCCGGCGCTGGCGGTTGAGCGGTGAAGATAGCGCCCGCCCTTTCGGCTGGGCCCGCGCCCGCGCCTTTCGCCGGCGCGCCGTTCGCGCAAGCGGCGGCCGCGGCCGCCGCGCACGCGCCGTATCTCAATCGTCTGATGCAAACGCGGCCCGACCTGCTTGAAAGCGTCGATGCGGAATGGCCCGCGCGCGTGCTGGCGCAAGCGTGTGCGGATGCGGCCGCGATCGCCGCCGCGCCGCTGGAAATCACCGAGGGCATGCGCGTGCTGCGCCGCGCCAAGCAAGCCGCGCACCTCGCCATCGCCATCGCCGATCTTGCAGGCGCCTGGCCGCTGATGCGCGTCACCGGCGCGCTGACTGATTTCGCGGACGCTTCGCTCCGCGCCGCCGTGGCGCTTGGCGCGCGTGCGTGCGGGGAGCGCGGCGATTTTACGCCGGGCGATTTCGCAAGCGAGGCCGGCCCCGCGCCGGGCGTGGCGCTGATCGCCATGGGCAAGATGGGCGCGGGCGAGCTGAACTATTCCAGCGACATCGATTTCTCCGTGTTCTTCGATGCGGAAATGTTGGCCGGCGCCAATGCGCGCGAGCCGCGCGTGGCGGCGGTGCGTTTCGTGGCTCCGGTGGCGCGCGCGCTGGAGGAGGTGACGGAGGACGGCTACGTTTTTCGCACCGATCTGCGGCTGCGCCCCGATCCGGGCTCAACGCCTGTGGCTGTTTCGATCGCGTCGGCGGAGCATTATTATCAAAACCTCGGCCAGAATTGGGAGCGCGCGGCCTTCATCAAAGCGCGCGCGGCTGCCGGCGATCGTGCCTGCGGGCGCGCGTTTCTGGCTGATCTTGAGCCGTTCATCTGGCGCAAGCACCTGGATTTCGCGGCGGTGGAGGATGTGCATTCGATCAAACGCCAAATCCTCTCCGCGCACAAAAGCGCCGCGCTTGGCGATCCGGTGTTCGATGTAAAGCTAGG
The DNA here is from genome assembly GCA_035444925.1 of Terricaulis sp. Classification (GTDB taxonomy): domain Bacteria; phylum Pseudomonadota; class Alphaproteobacteria; order Caulobacterales; family Aquidulcibacteraceae; genus Vitreimonas. Next base: position 2,359 of record DAOMPU010000319.1, read on the forward strand.
CCGCGGCGGCATCCGCGATATTGAGCTGTTCGCGCAGACGCAGCAGCTGATCCTCGGCGGGCGTAATCGCAAGCTGCGTGTCTCCGGCACGCTGGCGGCGCTGGAGGCTTTGGCCGAAGCGGGCGCGATCTCTGAGGCTGCGCGCGCGGCGCTGAGCGACGCATATGTTTTTTATCGCGGCGTCGAGCATCGCATCCAGATGCTGGAGGATGCGCAGACGCACAAAATACCGGGCGATGAGGCCGTGCGCGCGCGCGTGGCGGCGCTCTGCGGCTTTGAGGCGTTGACGGCGTTCGATGCGGCCTTGGTTGAGCAACGCCGCATTGTGGCGGAGATCGATTATCAATTGTTCGGGCGCGGCGAGAGCCTCGCTGACCCGATGGGCAGTTTGATCTTCACCGGCGTCGAGGATCAGCCCGAGACGCTGGAGACGATCGCCAAGCTCGGCTTCGCCAACCCGGCCGCCATCAGTCAAAGCATTCGCGGCTGGCATCACGGCCGCATTCGCGCCATGCGCTCCGCGCGTGCGCGCGAATTGCTCACGCGCCTGACGCCGCGCCTGCTGCGCGCTTTTTCGGGCGCGGGCGATCCCGATGCGGCGTTCTCACGCTTTTCTACTTTCTTTGCCGGGCTTTCAGCCGGAGTGCAGGTGCTTTCGCTGTTTGAAGCGCGCCCGGCTTTGCTCGATCTGCTAGCGCGCCTATTTGCGCTTGCGCCTCTGCTCTCCGATAAACTTGCGCGCCGGCCCGCGCTGCTCGATGCGCTGATCGAGCCGCGTTTTCTTGCGCCGCTGGCGCAGGATGGGCCGGGCGCCCGGCTTGCCGATCTAACCGAGCGCTTGCGCGATGCAGAAGGGTTTGAGGCCAAGCTCAACGTCGCGCGCCGCTTCCAGCGTGAGGAAGCGTTCCGCATCAGCGTGCAATTGCTGGAAGGCCTCGCCGATTCCGGCCAGGCCGGCGCGGCGCACGCGGAATTGGCCGAGGCCTGCGT
>DAOMPU010000320.1:0-3327 GCA_035444925.1 Terricaulis sp.
GCAGCGCCTGCTGCGCCGCCTCGGCCACGATCCAGGCGGCGCGGACGGCGTGATCGGCGAGCGCACGCGCGCCGCGATCCGCGCGTTTGAGCGCTCGCGCAACATGGAGGCGCGCGGGCGCGCGACGGACGTGGTGCTGGAAGCGGCGCGCGCGGCGGCGGGCTAAACCTCTATTGCGGCGGCGGCTGTTCAGGCGCGGGCGTGGGCAGCGCAGGCCCGCGCAAGCGCTGGCTGCGCAATGCAAACGCCGTCATAAAAATCAAAATAGCGACGCTGATCCAGAGCGGGGCGTTCATGCCCAGCTGCTCGTAGGCGACGCCCCCGAACAGGCGAAAACACAAAGCCCGCGCCGTTGACGGAAACCACGAGGCCAGCAGCGGCGCCTTGCTCATGCGGCTGCACCGCGATCGAGGCGCCGCCGGTGAAGCCGGGGCGCGCGAGGCCGGCGCCGAGCCCTTGCACTGCTTGCGAGACAAGCAACGCCCCAAGGCTCGGTGCGAAAATCTGGATCAGCACGCCAAGGCCGAGCAGCCCCGCGCCCCACGCCATCAGCATCCGCGGACCAAGCTTCAAGCGCGGCAGGATCGCCAATTGCGTGGCCAGGAGCGCAAGCGCGCTGACCATGAAGCCCGCCGCCGTCAGTTCCGCGCCCTGCGAGCCGGAGGCGCCCAGGCGGTCCATCGTGAACAGCCCGAAAACTTGCACCGTGATGCCGGCGATCATCGACAGCGCAAAGCCATAGATCAGATGTCCCGAGAGGCGCCGGTCACGCATCAGATGCAGCGACTCGCGCCAATCGCCCTCGGCGCGCTCGGATTTTGGCGGCGTGTTTTCCGGCAAATAGCGCCAGATCGCATAAGCTGCACCGCCGGCTAGCACGGCGATCAGCCCGATCGGAAACACCAGCCCCAGCCACGCGGCTAAAGCCGCGCACAACGCCGGGCCGAAAGCTTGCCCCAGCGCGAACGACGAGGTGAGGCCCGCGAGCTTCTCGGTGCGCTCGAGCGTGCTGGTGCGGTCGGCGATGTAGGCTTGCGCGGCGGGCGAGGAGGCTGAGCCAAACGCGCCGAAAATTGCGCGCGTCAGCATCAGCGCCATGAAGAGCCCGGCGCCCATCAGCACGCCGTTTTGCCCCAGCATCACCGCGACGCCGAAGCTGCCCATGGACACCGCGTAAGCAGCCAGCCCGAAGGCGAGGATCGGCTTGCGGCCGGCGCGGTCCGAAGCGCGCCCCCAATAGGGGCTGGTAAACACCCACAGCAAAGCCGAGAGCGAGAAAATCCAGCCGACGGTGGAGTCCGCGAGATTCAACTCGCGCACCAAAGGCGGCGCGACCGCCAGCAGCATCGAATTGCCCGCGCCGATCACCAGCAGGCAAAGGAACAGCAGCCAGAATTGGCGATTGCGCCCGATCGGCGCGGCGCTGTCAGCGCGCACGCCTTCGGGATGGGGAGGGTGAATGTCCGGCATCGGTGCGCGGCTAGTTACGCTGAACCCGGAGAGCGGGGAAGGGCGCGCGGCGCTTGCCGCTGCGGCGGGGCGGTGTTCTATTTCTGCGCCGAGGCGGAGGGGGAAACATGCGGCTCATTGCGCTGGCGTTTTTGCTGTTCGCGGGCTTGGCGACGCCGGCCTTGGCGCAGGTGCCGCCAAGCCTGCGCAGCGCGGGCGTCACAGAAGCGCAATGGAGCCAGGCGCAAGCGCTGATCAGCGCGCAGGCGCGCACGCTCAATCAGCGCGAAGCGGCGCTGCGCACGCTGGCGATCGAAATTTTCGAAGGCGAGCCGAGCCTGGGCTTCGAGACCTATCTCGAACTGATCCGCGAAGGCGCCGCGCGCCTGCCGCAGGCGCTGGCTGCAGCGCGCGCGCTCAACCCGCGCGGCGATGCGCGGCTGGAAGATTTGCGCGCCCGCGCCGTCAGCGCGGCGGAGCAAGGGCGCTTGCGCGAAGCGTTGGCGCTCCAGGATGAATACGCTGCGGCTTTACGCGCCGCGCTCGAACGCGCGCTGCAGCAGCCGCTGCTCGATCTGGCCGCCGCGCACGCTGCGGCGGGCGGCACCGCGTATGCGCTGGCGGATCACCTCGGCGCCGCCGCGCGCTACGCCGAAGCGGCGGAAGCCGCGCCGGCGGGAACGCGTGAGCGTTGGCAATATCTCGTGTGGCAAGCTTATGCGCTCACCGAACGCAGCAGATTGTTCGCCGAATCCGCGCCGTTGCAGCAGGCGGTGGCGCTCTATCAGCAGGCGCTCATCCTTCGCCCGCGCGAAACCGCGCCGGCCGATTGGGCGAACGCACAGAACCATCTCGGCATTGCACTCGCGCTTCAAGGTGGGCGCGGCGCGCCCGGCGCGCTGGAGCGTGCGGTTGTAGCCTACGAGGCGGCGTTGAGCGTGATGACACGCGAGGCCGATCCCGCAGGCTGGGCGGCGACGCAGATCAATCTCGGCGCCGCGCTGTGGGCTCAAGCCGAGCGTGGTGCGCCCGGAGCGCTAGAAAAAGCGGCTTTAGCCTATGAGGCGGCTCTTAGCGTGTTGACGCGTGAGGATGCTCCCGCCCGCTGGGCGATTGCGCAGAACAACCTCGGCAATGCACTCGCGCTTCAAGGCCAGCGTGGTGCGCCCGGCGCCTTAGAGCGGGCTGTGGCGGCGTATGAGGCGGCGCTTAGCGTACGCACGCGTGCGGCAGATCCCGCCGCTTGGGCGGAAACGCAGATGAATCTCGGCAGTGTGTTCAACATTCAGGGCGCACGCGGCGCGCCTGGCGCCCTTGAACGAGCGATGGCGGCCAATGAGGCGGCGTTGAACGTGATCACGCGCGAGGCCAATCCCGTTGGTTGGGCGCGGATACAGGTGGGGCTGGGCGATACGCTCAGCGTGCTAGGCGAGCGCGGCGCGGCCGGCGCATTGGATCGTGCAATCGCGGCCTATGAGGCGGCGCTAATAGTGATGACGCGCGAGGCCGACCCTGCCGGATGGGCCGTAACAACCTACAATCTCGCTTTTGCATATCGCGGCCTGGGCCGCTTCGCGGAGGCACGGGCAGCAGCGGAAGCTGCCCTTTCAGGCTATGAGCAAATCGGCAATGCGCACTGGGCCAACGAAGCCCGCGCCTTCATCGCGCGCCTGCCGCCCGAGTAGCCGCGCCGCGTTCACGCCTCGTTAGCGTTTCAAATCCCTCAACCGAAACGGCTCCTTAAGCGGGATGGTTTATCAGGGGCCCTGGTTGGGGCTCCCTCGGTAAACGCGCGCTAACGATGTTTCCTGTCATCGGTCTTCTTGTTGTGTTCGGCATGGTGTTCGGCGGCTTTGCGCTCGCCGGGGGCCATTTCGA
>DAOMPU010000321.1:0-3311 GCA_035444925.1 Terricaulis sp.
CGAGGTCGGCGGCCATGAATGGCCATTCGCGCGTGGTGGAGGCCCACCAGCGATCGCGCGTGGCGGGATCGAGCGCGAGCACCTCGCCGCGGCCGACATCCATCCAGAGTTCGCCCGCGCGCACATAGGCGCGCGCCCAGGTGATCTGTCCTGGCAAGCTCTCGCCCGCGAACGTGCCGCCAGGAATGGGGAAATAGGCCGAAGGTTGGCGATAAGTGTGCACGCCTTTCAGTGTGTCCGCGTCATGGTTGAAGGCGTACGCGCCGCTGGAGCCTGAATTGAGCAGGAGCCATACGAACCGGCCATCTACTTCATCGCCCCAGCGGATGTCATGGAAGAACACGGCTTGATGCAGGCCGCGTTTTTTTAGGATGCGCTTCATCATCTCCATCGGCAGGAGATTGCCTTGATCGGCCTCCGTTGAATCCACGATGGTATCGCCATTGGATTCAGGGCGACAGGTCGAGTTCAGTAGGCCCTCGGCGAAATCGGAAGGCGGGCGCGAGCCGATCAGGCCGAGCTGATATTGCCAGCCAATGCAATCAGCCTTGAACTCGTCAGCGAGATCGAGAACCGCGAGATAATCACGTAATTGCTCACGCGTGGCGGCTTCGGTGAAATCGGCCGCGCCTTCGGCGCCGTAATGGAAGGTTACGCCGCGATCGACGACAAAGCGATAAGCGTCATCGATCCGCTTTTGATTGATCAGTTTGCCTCGCTCAATGATCCAGGCCTGATCCACCTTGTGTTCGGCGAAGCCGGCTTTGGCGACGAGTCGCGGGCCGAAATAGCCGTTGATCATGCCCATCGAAGTGTCGCCGAGCATCATCGCCAGCGGCCGGCGCTGCTTCATTTCGGCGGCGACGGCGTCGGCGATAGCTTGCGCGGCGGCCGTGAGCGCAGGCGGAGCACGCAGGGGTGTTTCATCGTAGGCGATGGCGCCGGTGGAGAGCCATGCCTCCAGCCTTTGCATGAAGCGCGCGTCTTCACGCCAATCGGCGGCGCTTGACCAGATGCGGCTGGAGGGGCGGTCTATCATCTCAAGGCACGCAGCGGTGTTGAGTAGGCCGACGAGGCCGGGCCATGTGCCGGAGAAATTCGAGGCCAACAGAAGCGGGTTATCTTTACCAGCGACGCCGTCGCTCGTGTGCGGGCCATAAACCCAATGCGCATATACGCCGATGATGGGATCATCGATTCCGCTGAGGCGCTCGATCGCTTCGTGCGGGCGTGTCAGCATGCCTTCAACGCGCCTGTGCTTGCGCCCCAAATGATCGAGCGCGCGCTCCATCTGCAGTGTGGCTTCGGCGACTTGGGGCGCGGCCAGCGCGTTGGGCGTGGGCCGATAATCGCCGGGGCAGAAAATATGAACCGTATCCGACATGGGGCCTCCGGTGACGCTCAAGGGGGCGGAATAACGATGCCGGCGAGGCGCAGCGCGGCGTCCGGGCAGGGCGGTAAAGGTGCCGAAGGCGTGGCCTCGTACCAAAATGCGGCGGCGGACCAATCGTCCGCGCGCTCGTAGAGCTCAGCCTTGTAATCGTCGATCGTGCGGGCCTTGTAGGTGGGACGATGGCCGATCTGCTGCATGGTGATGCGCATGCGCCGCTCGCACAGGATCGGATCGGCGAGATGCCAACGATAGACCGATACCGTGCCGGTGTCGGCGGCGTCGGCCTTTTCGCGAAAATTGCAGCCATTGTGCAGGAACGCCTCGTCCTGAATCCCGAAAGCGTGGCCGACATAATCCTCCGCGCCCGTGCCCACGATCGTGGCGAAGGCGCCGTCATCGTCTAGGTAGGCCTTCAGTTCGCCTTCGCCCCACCAAAGCGGATCGTGCGGCCGAACGCCAAGGACGGCGCCGAGGAAACGCACGCGGGCGCGGCGCTCAGGCAGAATCTCGAAGTCATCGCCTTTGGTCGTCGGGTTTTGGCGATTGAACGCGGCATGCAAGCGCCCAACGCCCTCGTCGTGCGTATCGCCCAGTGTGTAGTCGATCTGATAGAAAAGCGGCAGACGCGCTCCGGACTCGTTCACGAACTCGACGCGCGCGTGCTTCGTGAAGGGCATGGGCAGCCACACATTCATGCCCTTCGCCGAACTGACTGAGTGGAGCGCGCTCTGGAACGCGTTGCACTTGCCGTTGGCGAAGCCGAAGAACTCACACAGCGGCAGCTCTACGCTGGGGTGAGGCTGATCTTCCCAAGTGATGCGGATGAGCGAACCCCGCAGCAGGTGCGGCTTGTCGTGCGTGGTCAGCCAGATGTGGCGGATGGTTCCTGGGCCGGCGATATCGGCGAGCAGCACTGTTTCGCCGTCTTGCACATGCCGCACGGCCGAGCCCTTGCGGCCTTGGCCGAGCGGGCTTGAGGCTTGCCCGCCCGCGCTTGGTGCGCCGGTCGGATTTTCGAACGAGATGGAGCGCGAAACGATCCCCGGCGTCATGAGATATGGCGCGTGAAACAAATTCATGAGGGCCTCAGAATATGATTTGGCGCTGTACTTCGGCGTGGTCGCCGAAATGGATGGGCGCGGCGGTGTCTGGCCGTTCGGCGATAATGGCGGCCAGGTCGGGGTGCTCGGGCGGGGATGAGAGCTCGAACATTGTTGCAGCAACGGGCGCGCTCGATGACGTCAAGAGGCGGAATTGCATGGTGCGGTCGCCGACGCCGCTGAACGTGACCGCCAGCCCGCGCGGGGCATCGAACGCTTCGCTCTGCGCCAGGCGTTCGCCATTGGCCCAGAACTCGCGCACGGCCGCGCCGCTGGCGAAGGTGATCCCATAGAGGAAGCCGTTGCGCCCGGCCTGCAGCTCGCCTTCGATGAGGCGCGCGCCGTCATCGAGCGTTTGAACGGAGATGATGCGCATGTGCGGCTCGACCAAGGTGAGATCGGGCGCGGCGCGCAAATATGCTTTGGCGTCGCGAAGGCCCCATCGACGGTAGGGTGAAACTTCATCTGGAAAGCCGGTCGCGGCGGCGTGCGCGGCATCGGGCGGGCCGATTGTCTCAAGCCGCCATTGCGCGGTGCGCGCACCCTCCGGGTCCGCAATCTGCAGATAATCCACGTTCACCGCGCGGGGGCGGTCCGGCGTATAAGGCGGCGCGAGGGCGCCGCCGAGTGTAGCGCCGGCGCACGCAAGCGCCACGATGGCGAGCGGCGCGCGCGCGTCCTTCAAGCCGGTGCCGCACCAGGCCGCGATCGGCGCGGCGGCGAAGCTCATCAGCAGCAAAATTGGCGTTTTCAGATGCGCGAGCTGGAAGTTGAAAACCACATCGAGGTTCAAGAAGTGGTAGAGCGCCATATAGGCT
>DAOMPU010000322.1:0-3298 GCA_035444925.1 Terricaulis sp.
AACTGAGCTACACCCGCGTCCATGCGCGAGGGCAGGGGGTTAGGACAAGCCGTTCGCCCGGTCAAGCGCGGGCGGCCTCTGCGGCTTCAGGAAGCCTAAGGACGCCTCTCCGCGGAGGCGGCGGGCGGCTCGGGCGTGTCCCAGGTACGCTCCGGCGAGGAGAGGCGAAGGAGAGCCTCCAGGCGCGGATTGGGCGCCAGCTCGGTGCGCCCGGCGCTGTCGCGCACCCCGGCGAAGGCGGCCCCGGTGGCGAGGTCGATGGCGACAACGCCGCGTCCGGAGGCGCAGCCTTCGGCCGCGCAGCCGGTGAACAAGAGCGCGCGCGCGCCCCCGCCATCGGCGATCCAGCTGGGCCGGGGCGAGCCCGACATGGCCGCCATCAGCCGCGCCTGATCGGCTGTGGAAAGGCCAAGGCCCTCGGCGCTGTAGCGGGTGAATTCAGGCCGCGCGGTGAAATCGAGATAATCGACCCCGGCAAGCCCGCGCAGATCGGGTGCAGGCGCCGCCGCAGCGGCGGGCGCGGGAGGCGCGGACGCCGCGCCCTGAGGGCCCAGCTGAACCGCGTCACAGCTTGCCAGCGCAAGCGACGAGAAGATCGCGATCCAGGCGCCCGCTTGTTTCATGCGGGGAAGCTAGCACTGAGTCCGCGACGGCGCGAAGCCCTCGGCGCAAATGGGTGCGCGGGCCGCGTCCTCACGGCGTCGTGATCGGCCTCTCGTCGCGATTGCGCGCGATTAAGGGCATTGGTCGCATTACCGCACGCCGTTGATCGCGCGCCCGGCGGCGCTCAGCGCTCGAAGGGACGCAGGCGCGCAGGCGCGCGCGACACTGCGGCGATGAGCGAGACTGCGAACGCCTGCGGCGATGACGAAGCGCTAAAGGAAGCGGCGCGCTTGCTGTTGGGCGATGCGCGCGCGGCGCCGCAGCCGGGGGCCGCGTATCAGCTCTACGTTCGCTTGGCCGCGCAAGGGTGCGCCGCCGCGGCGCTGCGTGCGGCCGTGCTGGCCGCGCAGGGAATTGGGTGTGTCGCTGATTGGCGGGCGGCGCTCGATTTTCTCACACAGGCGGCCCTGCTGGGCGATCGCGGCGCGCGCCGGCAATTGGCGGTGCTGGCGAACCGCAAAGAGGCGCGCATCGCAAACGGCGAAGCGTCCAGCGACGCGGTTTGGCGGGGCGTGCGCGCGGGCATCGATGTGGACGCGTTGCTGGCGGCGCCCGCCGCGCGCATCGTTTCGCAAAGCCCCGACATCCGCGTGATCGACGGCCTTGCAACACCGGCCATGGCGGGCTGGCTGATCCGCGCCGCGCAAAACCGCTTGGCGGACGGGGAGGTCAATGACGCGATCTCCGGCGAAGTGCGCCGACACACGATGCGGACCGCGAAAGCTGCGCCATTTCATCTGCTGTCCAAAGACCTTGTGTGCCTGGCCATGCAAGAGCGCGCGGCGCGGGCCACCGGCGTGCCATTGGCCCATCACGAGCCGCCCAATGTCATCGCCTACAATCCGGGAGAGCAATTCCAGCCGCACTACGATTATGTCGATCCCGCCGTGTCGCACTTTCAGCTGGAATTGATGCTGCAAGGGCAGCGCGTCGCCACCAGCGTCACCTATCTCAACGACGATTTCGAGGGCGCCGAGACGGCGTTTCCCCGGCTCAATTGGCGCTTCAAAGGCAAAGCCGGCGACGCGCTGATTTTCTTTAATGTCACGCCGGATGGGCGGGTCGATCCGCGCACGCTTCACGCGGGCTTGCCCCCGAGCAAAGGGCGCAAATGGGTGCTCTCGCAATGGCTGCGCAACAGGGGCCAACCGTTGCTCTAGTTTGCGTTCCTCGCGGGCTCCCGCCATGTTGGCGTCATGAATGCGCTACCGCAGATCGATGCGGCCGATCAGATTTTGCTCGGCGACGCCGATGCGCCGCCGCGGCCGCAGGAGGCTGCGGCGCTTTACGACGCGGCGTTTGCGGCGGGAGACGCTGTTGGCGCGCACCGCTTGGCGCTCATGGCCGCGCAAGGGGTCGGGCGCCAGCCGGACTGGAACGAAGCGCTGGACTGGCTGTCGCGCGCCGCTCTGCTTGGAGACGTCGCCGCCCGCGAGCAGCTGGCGATTTTTGCGGGCGAGCCAGCCGGCGATGAGAGGGAGATTCGGCGCGCCCGCGAGCGCATCGATTTACAGGCGCTGCTTACGCCGCCGCCGGTGCGCACGCTGCGCGAGTCTCCGCGGCTTGGCGTCATTGAGGGGTTTGCCTCACCGGCTATCGCCAGGTGGATGATCGCGCGGGCGGAGCGGCTGCTTGAGCCGGGGCTGGTGTATGATGCGCGCTCCGGGGAGGCCCGCGCGGATGAGGCGCGCACGGCCAAATCGGCATGTTTGGATTTTCTCAATCGCGATCTCGTCACCGCGGTGCTGCAAGAGCGGATCGCGCGGGTTTTGCGCCTGCCCGCGCCTCACCACGAGCCGCCGAATGTCATCGCTTACAATCCCGGCGAGCAATTTGCGCCGCATTTCGATTTCATCGCGCCTGATGTTCCAGCGCGGCGGGCCGAGGTGGAGGTGCGCGGTCAGCGCGTAGCGACCTGCCTCACCTACCTCAGTGATGATTTCGACGGGGGAGAGACCTTTTTCGTGGACCTCGACTTCCGCTTCAGGGGCGCGGTGGGCGATTGCCTGATCTTCTTCAATGTCGGCCCCGATCGGCTGCCTGACCGGCGCACCTTGCATGCCGGCTTGCCGCCGACGCGCGGGCGCAAATGGCTGCTCTCGCAATGGCTGCGCGACAAGATGCTGCCGCTGATGTGAAGCGCAGCTGCGAACCGATCGCAACAGGGCCGGTTGCGCCGATGAGCGGGCGCCCATAGGGTCCGCGCCGATTTTGCAGCTGCGGCGCCGGGGCTCTGGCGCGGCGGCGCGATGCGGCTTAGGTGGACCTTATGGGCCTCGATCTTCTCGATTATTTGCCGATCCTGATCTTCATGGGGGTGGCCATCGCGCTGGGCGCTGGCTTCATCCTGGCCGCCTGGGTGCTGGCGCCCAAGGCGCCGGATCAGGAAAAGGTTTCCGCGTATGAGTGCGGCTTCAACGCGTTCGATGACGCGCGCATGAAGTTCGACGTGCGCTTCTACCTCGTCTCCATTCTTTTCATCATCTTCGATCTTGAAGTCGCGTTCCTGTTTCCCTGGGCGATCACGCTGGGCGAGACGGGGCAATTCGCCTTCTGGTCGATGATGGCGTTCCTCGGCGTGCTGACGGTGGGCTTCATCTACGAATGGAAAAAGGGCGCGCTCGAATGGGAGTGA